>DATBVH010000230.1:0-2140 GCA_036515395.1 Candidatus Angelobacter sp. | reverse complement strand
CTGGTGGCAGGCGCGGTGCCATTCGCTACAGATTCCACAACGCCCGTTGACCTGACAGGACTTACCGCAGACCAGCAGATTCAGGCAGGCTTGTTCTGCGGAAATGTGTTCCCCACGCTGGCATCGCCATTGACGTCCTGCGCGCCATCACAGTTTGGGGCCACGCGGGTAAGCATTCCGGCGCCTGGGACCGAAGATGACGACCACAATCCACCGCGAATCTCTCCTCGCAGTCTTTTCGATTTGGCGGTTGGACATGACAACCTGTTCCATGGAGATCGGTACAAATGGAGCTTGCAGGGAAGCGTTATTAATTTGACCAACAAGACGGCGCTGTATAACTTTCTTTCCACCTTCACGGGGACCCACTTTGTAACGCCGCGATCGTATTCGGCGGAACTGGGCTTCCACTTTTAAAGCTGATTCTTAACCTGCTGGAGCGGATGATTTTTCGTCCGCTCCGGCCGTCTTCTTTCTAACACAGCCGATATGGCAATCGACCTTCCGGGCAGCAGATTTCCCGCCTGCATTTCAACTAGAATAGTTAGGTGATTACAGGAGCCGGTTCAGACATCGTCCAGGCATTTGCCGCGCTGGTGCGTTCAGAAATCGACGACGAACGGGTCGATCTTCTGCGCTCCGCGCTCACTTTTGCCCGATTGAAGACCCGCAGCTCGATATTGAGCATTACGTGCGGCGCGTGGACGAACTGGCCGCGCGCGTTACAGAAAAGATCCAGGATCCGGACGATCCCCCACAAGTCATTGCTGCGCTGAACGACGTGCTCTTTCGGGAAGAAATGTTTTGCGGCAACGCTGTGGACTATTACAGTCCGCGCAACTCTTTTCTGCACGATGTACTCGATCGCCGTCTGGGCATTCCCATCACGCTGGCCGTGGTTTACATGGAAGTGGCGCGGCGCGTGGGCTTTCAATTGTTTGGAGTCGGCATGCCCGGGCATTTTCTGCTCAAGCATTATGACGTGGACGGCCATTCCATTTTGATTGACGCTTTTGAACGCGGATCCATCGTGACTGAAGACGATTGCCGCCAGAAGCTCGATAGCATTTATTCCGGCCAGGTGGCGCTGCAGCCGGAATTTCTGCTGCCCGTTACACGCCGCCAGATGCTCACACGCATGCTCAACAACCTGCGAGCCGTTTATCTTTCCCAGCGCGATTTCCGCCGCGCCGTGCAGGTAGTGGACCTGATCCTAGTGATTTATCCGCGCTCGCCTGAGGACATGAAACAGCGCGCGGTGCTTCGCTACAATCTTAACGATTATCGCGGCGCGTTAAGTGACTTTGAGGAGTACATAAAGATGTCTCCGGACGCATCGGATGTGGAAGAAATCAGGCAGACTGCGCTGTCATTGAGAAGGTCGATGGCGATGATGAACTAGGTTTTTTCTGAAATCCCGACCCCGAGATTGCGAAGGGGAGGGAACCCTATAACTACGATCATCTTTAGGTACAGTGAGAGACAAAATCCAGGAAGTTCGTCCCCTCATGTTGTTTTCAGAACCGAACGAGCAACGAGGTCATAGGGTTCCCTCGCTACGCTCGGGATAAAAACACCAAATCATTTTGGCTGCGGGCTTTGCGCCGCGCCGCCAGCAGGAGACATCTCTGCCAATTGGCTGATGAGCTTCTGTTCCTGGTCTGAGAACGTGCTGCGGAAGCGGTCTGACTGAATCACTTGCTGTCGCTCAGCCGGAGGCATTTGCCGAAGATGCCGCAGCGCCGTGTGGACCGCTACCTGCCGCTCCGGAGGCAAGCCCTTGAGTTGCTGATTAGCGTCGCGCAATTGCTGCCGCTGCTGTGGGCTCAGCTTGGAGAGGAACTCCATGCGCTCCAAAGCCTGAGTGCGTTTTTCCGGCGCCAGGCTGTTAAATTTTTTCAGTCGCTCACGCAATGCCTCTTGCCGGTCGGCGGGAAGTTTTTTGAATCCGGGTTCGCTTTCCAGCAATTTGAGTTGCTGGTCCAGCGGAAGGTCTTTGTGGGCCTGAAGCCAGTCGCCCATCTTGCGCCCGTTTTTTTGTCCAGGATGGTTGGCGGTATTGGGGCTTTTCTGCGGTGTGGCCTGCACTAGAAGTACCGGCGCGGGTCGATGCGTTGATGTGGTCACGCGCGAAGGTACG
>DATBVH010000229.1:0-9062 GCA_036515395.1 Candidatus Angelobacter sp. | reverse complement strand
CCTACACCCTGCAACGGATCTCCATCCTGATCTAATACGCGGCCGGAAAGAGCGCCCAACGGGGTGATTCGAAACGCGATGTCACGAAGTTCCTGACCAGATGAGACAGTCAGTAAGCTCCCCGTCCCTTCCGGAACCGATGAGCCGTAACTCTGGCGAGCAAATCCTTCCCTTTCCACCCAAACGCGATATGAACCGGGCGTCAGTTCAAGATGGAAGTGACCTTGAACATCAGTGTCTCTGCTGATTGGCGAAGCAGCTGGATCAGCGCCAGAGGCAATCCTGGTGTAGATCACGTGCGCGCCTTTTATAGGCGTGCCGGTCAGCTTGTTTGTAACTGCTCCTTCAATCAGTACCTCAGGCTCAGATGGAAGTGCCTGAAGCGAAAAATGAATCAGCAGAACAAACAGAACAGAGAGATATCGCGTGAGTACAAACATGCTTGGAATCTCGCGTTATTATAAGCGGGACTCTTGAGATATAGACCTGGATCGCAAAAGAGTTTTGTCGTAATTCTTTTTAATACCAATTTGGGACGGCCATGTCCAAAGCGGACGCTCAGGTTCTGCAAGAGCCCGCACAGTGTTACAATTTCGGCAGTTACAGCTCCCAAGGGCGGGAGTAATTCAGTGGTAGAATGCCAGCTTCCCAAGCTGGACGTCGCCGGTTCGATCCCGGTCTCCCGCTCCAAAACTCTTCCCTCTACAAGAACATTTATCTAAACGTTCCTATTTGTTCCATCCATGAGTGCAACATTGCCGGGACAAGTTCGGCTGCCGACCCAAGATGAACTTCATCGAAGTACCGGGCATTTGCCGGTTCCATCAGGCCGAGAAAGATCGTCCGAGCAGGTTGTGGTTTTTGCTTGAGCATGGTTACAAAGCTCGCTACGGGCTGCACTGATCCTGACGTGCCAATGGCAATAAACACATCGCATTCTTCCAGCGCAGCATAGATACGGTCGAGATGATAAGGCTGTTCACCAAACCAGCAGACATTGGGACGCACCAGCGCTCCGCAAGGGCAGCGCGGCAATTCACCCGCTGCGTAACCGTTATGGTCGACAAAAGTGGGACAGCCGCAATCAGCGCTACACCGGCTCTCAAACAGTTTGCCGTGGATATGGACTACGTCTTCCGAGCCTGCGGCTTCATGCAGGCCATCGATGTTTTGCGTGCAGAGAAATAATCTTCCTTTCAGCAATTCTCCGTCGCCAGACTCTTTATTCCATCGGGCCAGCGCAATATGCGCCGCGTTAGGCTTAGCACCCCGCGCACTGGCGCGACGATCAGAGTAATATTGCCAAACCAATCTCCGGTCCTTCTCCCAGGCTTCAATGTTCGCCAGTTCATAATGGCTGTAACCATGCCAGTTGGTTCCCTGAAAGACAGGAATTCCGCTCTCCGCGCTGATTCCAGCCCCGGTCAGGACGAATATGCTGCCGCATTTCTTCATGCGAACTGTTCTCTGCCTCCCGCTCAAAAGTGGCCTATAATTTACTTACCTTGAGAAAACCAGCTGGTATTGTTCTCTCACTGCTGTTTCTGGCCGCCCTTGCTCTTCCGTCGTCGGCCCAGCAGCAGTCCGGCACTGCCCGTGTAAGTCGCCTGCTGTTGATCATACCTTTTGAGAATATTTCCACCGCGCCAGGAACTGAGTGGATCAGCGAGTCTTTTCCTGAGGTTTTGAGCACGCGGCTCACTCCCAGCGGCTTTTTCATCATGGGAAGAGACGACCGCCTCAACGCGTTTGACAAGCTCGGCATACCTCCGGGGGCCAAGCCATCCCGCGCCACTCTTTACCAGGTCGGCCAACAACTAGATGCCGATTATCTAGTCATGGGTGACTATCGCATTGACCAATCCACCATCACAGCGCATGCTCGCCTTATGGATATGGAGCGGCTACGTCTCAGCCCCGAATTCACGGAATCCGGGCCTCTGACCAATCTCATCCCGATCCAGACAGCTCTGGCATGGGACATCCTTAATACACTCACCCCGGGAATGGTTGCCAAAGACGCTTATGTTGCCCGGTTCCCTGCTCAGCGCCCAGATGTTCTGAAGAATTATGTACGCGGCATTACAGCGCTTAACGATCAGGAGAAGATCAAATACTTTAAGGAAGTTGTGCGGCTGGAACCGACACACGCCCTCGCAATGTTGCAACTGGGAAAAAGCTATTACAAGGCACGAGATTATGAATCTGCCGCAAGCTGGCTTGCGCGCGTTCTCAAAGCTGACGCCAATGCCAATGAAGCGCAGTTTTATCTGGGGCTTGCTACTTTTTACGGCGGGCACATGGACAGAGCAGAAAGCGCCTTTCAGACCCTTGCTACGCGATTGCCGCTAACTGAAGTCTTAAATAATCTGGGCGTGGTTGCGGCGCGTCGTGGTGAGAAGACTGCGCGCACCTACTTTGAAAAAACGGTGCAGGCCGATCCCAATGAGCCTGATTATCGCTTTAATCTGGCGGTGACGCTGTTCCGCGAAGGCGACACGCAGGGAGCCGCGCGGGAGCTACGCGAGTTGTTGGCCATTCATTCGGATGCAGAGGCAAAGACTTTTCTGGAGGCCATTGCTTCCGGCGCACAACCTGCCCGCATGCCTTTGGAGCGAATCAAACGCAACTATGACGAGTCCACCTTCCGCCAGATTGCGCTGGAAATAGAAAATACGAATGAGGCACGCCTGGCGAAGTCTGATCCGGCAAGCCATGCCGCTTTTCACGTGCGCCACGGCCAGGAATTGTTGCAATCCGGCTTGCCTGGAGAAGCGGAAAAAGAGTTTCGAGAAGCTGTGGTGCTTGATCCAGGCAGTTCAGAGGCTCATGCTGGTCTTGCGGCGGTTCTTGAGAACGATCAGGACATCCCAGGCGCACGCAATGAGGCCCGAATGTCTTTGAAGTTACAGCCCAGCGCTGAGGCGTACCTGGTAATGGCCCGGCTGGACCTGGCGGAAAATAAATCAACGTCAGCCGCACAAAATGTTGATCACGCTTTGACTCTCGACCCATCGAATGCGGCGGCAGTTGCGCTTAAACGTGATATTGCGTCGGGAGCCGCGGGTAAAGCATCATCTCAGCATCCTTGAGGTACAAGTCATGCGCAATCTGTTTCCTAAAACCGCTATTTTCAGAATCGCAATCGTACTTGCGCTTTTATGTACGGCTCGGGTGGCATCCGCCGACGTAGTTAAAATTGTGGTGGATGACACCATCAATCCAATGACAGCGGAGTACGTTGACCGCGCAATTCAGGAAGCGCAGCGCACACACGCCGACGCTCTGCTTTTTGAATTGAATACTCCGGGCGGCATTATGGGCCCAATGGAGCGAATTATCCAAAAGATCCTTGCGTCCCCGGTTCCGGTAATCGTTTACGTTTCGCCGGCAGGAAGTGACGCAGGTTCAGCAGGCTTTTTTATTCTTGAGGCTGCAGACATCGCAGCCATGGCGCCCGGCACGCACGCCGGTGCTGCGCACCCTGTACGAGGGGATGGAGCCACCATGGATCCGGTGATGAAAGAGAAGATGGAGAATTATGCCTCTTCATTGCTTCGGTCATACGTGGGCAAACGCGGACGGAATGTGGAAGTTGCAGAGAGCGCAATGAAAGAGTCCAAGGCTTTTACCGCGGACGAAGCGCTGGAAAAGAACTTGATCAACAACATCGCGAAGGATGAAAAGGACCTTTTTGCGCAGCTTGAAGGCAAGACCATTTCCCGCTTTGACGGCTCCAAGACCGTGCTTCACGTCGTGGGCAAGCCGATTCATCTTGTTGAGATGACGACTAAGCTTCACATTTTAAATTTCCTGATGGACCCCAATGTCCTGTTCCTGCTTTTCACGGTTGGCCTGCTATGTATTTATTTTGAGTTTAACCATCCCGGCGCAGTCGTTCCGGGCGCGATTGGCTTCATCGTGCTTCTACTCTTTTTTTACGCGTTGAACTTGTTGCCCTTCCGCTCTATTGCGTTGGTGCTGATCCTATCGGCGTTTGCATTCTTTGCGCTTGAAGCCAAATTTCAGACGCATGGCGTTCTGGGTATAGGCGGCATTGTGCTGATGTTCCTGGGTGGCCTGCTACTGATCGATGGTCCGATCCCGGAAATGCGCGTTAACATCTGGACAGCCCTGGCGGTAAGCCTGCCACTGGGAGTAATCACCATCTTTCTTATGACCATCGCTTTAAAGGCGCGCAGAAACAAGGTCGTGACCGGGGAACAAGGCATGATCGGCGAGGTAGCGATTGTCTGTGCTCCGCTCACGCCTTCCGGCAAGGTCTTTGTCCAGGGCGAACTCTGGGACGCTGTCTCTCCGGTCAATGTGGATGCAGGCCAAAGAGTGGTTGTTCGCAGGGTAGAAAACCTAGTGCTTCACGTGGAACCAGTGCGCGAGGCGGTACCTCAGCCTTTGATTGCAGGATAATTTTTGCTTTTGTTACCCGTGTGCCATAAAATCCGTTCGACTTTCCCACTCGCTATATGATGGAGGCGCCTGTGCTCTTTGTCCTTGTTCCAGTTGTCATTTTTCTTCTCTACGTTTTTAATTGCATCAAGATCCTGCGTGAGTACGAGCGCGGCGTGATCTTTTCCCTTGGCCGTCTCCAGCAGGATGCAAAAGGCCCAGGACTCATTCTGGTATTCCCCCCAATCCAGAAAATGGTCCGTATCGATTTGCGGCAACAGGCACTGGAAGTCCCTCCGCAGGACATCATTACCCGCGATAACGTCACCTTGAAAGTG
The DNA here is from genome assembly GCA_036515395.1 of Candidatus Angelobacter sp. Taxonomy (GTDB): domain Bacteria; phylum Acidobacteriota; class Terriglobia; order Terriglobales; family Acidobacteriaceae; genus Angelobacter. The sequence continues at coordinate 4,317 of DATBVH010000229.1, read as the reverse complement.
AATGCTGTCATTTACTGGCGAGTGGTCAACGCTCCGCAGGCCGTAGTCCAGGTGCAAAACTACTACTGGCAGACGCAGCAATTTGCCCAGACAACGCTCCGCTCGGTCCTGGGTGAAGTCGAACTGGACGAACTGCTGGCGCACCGTGACAAACTGAATACCCGTATCCAAAGCATTCTGGACCAGCACACCGCTCCTTACGGCGTGAAAGTATCAAACGTCGAGGTAAAACAGGTTGACCTTCCTGAATCCATGTTGCGCGCCATGGCAAAGCAGGCGGAAGCAGAGCGCGAAAAACGCGCGAAGATCATCCACGCAGAGGGCGAATTTTCGGCCTCGCAACGCCTTCAGGAGGCAGCACACATTCTCTCGGGCGAGCCTATCGCAATCCAGTTGCGTTACCTGCAAACTCTCACCGAAATTGGCGTGGAAAAGAACACTACCATTGTCTTCCCATTACCAGTGGACATGATCTCCGCGATTACTAAAGCAGTAGAGAAAATTGGCAAGTGAGGTTGACGAAAACCGGGTTAAACTGGGGCAGGCTTTGGGCAGAAAACCAAGACCAAAACCAGGGCACGAAAACCGAGGGATGAATGGCAACTGGGACACAGATGGCGGCAAAGGATACAGATCAGGTTCGCGACACTGAAATCACGCTGAGCACGGGCAAACTTCTTGGCATCTTTTTTGCCCTGGCGATAATATGCGGCGTGTTTTTTACCATGGGATACCTGCTGGGAAAAAGCACCAGCGCAGGCGGAAGAACTGAGATCGTCGCCACAGTACCAAGCAGCAGTGCAGGCAAGCCTTATGCCGGAAACAAGACTCCTGAAGCCGTCACGCAGACCTGCCCTCCCGGGTCGCCCAACTGCGCGGCCGCTTCAACCAGTGACACTAGTTCAGCTTCCAAGTCTGCTGATCAGCAACCCACAGCCCAGCAATCTTCAGGCAGCAAGACATCCGATCAGGGCACCGCACAATCGGCTGGAACAGACGTGAAAGCCGGAACTGCAAGCTCCTTTATGGTGCAGGTGGCAGCCGTATCGAAACAGGAAGATGCTGAGATTCTAGTTACAGCGCTGCGCAAGAAGCAGTATGCCGTCTTCATTGCCAATGCAGCGGGCGATCCGCTGTTTCATGTGCAGGTTGGGCCATTCACCGACAAGAAAGATGCTGATGCCATGCGCACGCGTCTTTCAGCAGATGGCTATAACGCGATTGTAAAATAGCAGTCAGCAATCAGCACTCAGCCAAGCAAAAACCTGTAGCCGCGAATTTCGCGAATGGCCACGAATCAAAAATAAATGATTCGCGTATTTCGCGTTGATTCGCGGCCACCTTGTTTCTGATATTTCTGGTTGAGTGCTGACCGCTGATTGCTGAGTGCTAATCCGTATCAAACCGCTGTTCCAAAAATGGGTCGCCATACATGTGGTAGCCGTTTTGTTCCCAAAAGCCCGGGACATCGTGCTCTGTAAACTCCAGTCCTCGCACCCACTTCACTGATTTCCAGGCATAAAGATGCGGCACGATCAGCCGCAGTGGAAAGCCATGGTCAGCCGTAAGCGGCTGGCCGTCATGGTGTGTGGCAAAGAGCACATCATCGCGGTCAAGATCGATCAATGGGATGTTGGCGGTGAAGCCCTGTTCGGCATGCACCAGCACGTACTTCGCTTCGGCCTTGAGCTTTACCAGCTTAAGAATTTCCTGGAACGCGACGCCTTGCCAGTCATTGTCAAAGCGGCTCCAGCGCGTAACGCAATGGAAATCACTGCGCGTTTTGGTCTGGGGTAGCTTATTGAATTCGTCCCATTTGAGTCGCAGCGGCTGTTCCACCAGCCCGAGAATGTGAAAGTCCCAGCGCGCGGGGTCAAAGCGCGGCACAGAGCCATAATGCAGGACCGGCCACTTTAGCGTAAGCGACTGATCCGGCGGCAGACGTCCTGCTTTGAGCATCTGCTGCTCTTTTTCTTTACGTTCATTACCGGAAAAGATGCCGGAATCGTCGTCCATAGAAACATTCTAAATGCTTTAGTAAGAATCGATTGCCGAAACCTACCACCTCAAACGCTGCTCCCGCCAGAGAAAAAAACGCGCGACACTTGTTGTCCACTTGAGCCACAAGGAGAATATTTGACTGTCCTCTGCGCCCGGTGTAGGATTTGAAGTCTCAGATGCACCGTTTATTCACCAACCCGGCTTTCGCCAGCAACATTGCCATGTGTTGCTGTATGTGTATGTGTACACGCGAGCGGCCGGTGCTGAGCAATTTTTCCTAGATTTTAGACTCAGATTGAAACCGGGGCCGCTCAAAGTGAGCGGCCTTTTGTTTTGGCTTCTCACACGGGACAAGGGCACCCTCAGGAAGAGGAAGGCATGCCAAAGCTAAAGCTGAAGAAGCCAATCGCAATTTACTATGAACACCCGCACTGGTTCGTTCCACTCTTCAAGGAGTTGGAGCGCCGCGGAGTGCCATTTGTCCGCATTGACGCGGCCCAGCACCATTTCGATCCTGCCCATTTGAACGGCGAGGGCGGATATTCACTGGTATTTAATCGAATGAGCCCTTCCGCTTATCGTCGAGGCCATGGCCAGGCGATCTTCTACACGCTTTACTACCTCGATCATCTGGAGCAGCGCGGCAAGCGGATTGTGAATGGCCAGAAGGCGTTTCGCTATGAAACGTCCAAGGCACTGCAGCTTTCCCTGCTGGAGCGGTTGGGGATTCCCTATCCCAAGAGCCGCGTGATTAACAACCCGTCGGACGCGGTGCAGGCCTCTGAAGGGCTGCGCTTCCCTATCGTGGTGAAACCGAACATTGGCGGCAGCGGTGCCGGCGTAACCAAGTTTAATTCACGCCAGGAGCTGGAGTCTGCGGCCAAGGCAGGCACGCTCGACCTCGGCTTGGACACAACCGCGCTGGTGCAGGAATTCATTCCCGCGCGGGGTGGCCATATTGTTCGCGTGGAAGTTGTGGGCGGCAAATTTCTTTATGGAATCAAGGTTCACCTAACTGGCGAAACCTTTGACCTATGCCCGGCGGACATCTGCAAGACCACTGGCGGCCAGGAACTGGCTCGCGCTGCGTGCCCCGTGGACGCGCCAAAAACCGGCTTAAAAGTCGAGGGCTACACGCCCACGGATGAAATTATTCAACAGGTTGAACGCATCATGCAGGAGGCGCAAATTGAAGTCGGCGGAATTGAGTACATCGTCGACGACCGCGACGGCAAGCTTTATTTTTATGACATCAACGCGCTTTCCAACTTCGTTGCTGATGGGCCAAAGGTAGTTGGCTTTGATCCTTTCGTGCGGCTTGTCGACTTTCTGGAAAAGGAGGCCGCGTAATGCGATACGGATACTGGCTCCCTGTTTTCGGCGGCTGGCTGCGCAACGTTGAAGATGAGCAGATGGAAACCAGCTGGCAATACGTAAGCCGGCTGGCCCGCCGTAGTGAAGAAATCGGCTTTGATCTTACGTTAATTGCCGAGCTCAACCTAAATGACATTAAGGGCCCTGAAGAACCATCTCTTGATGCCTGGTCGACAGCTGCTGCACTTGCTGCGGTGACGCACAGACTTGAACTGATGGTGGCAGTCCGTCCCACGTTTCACAATCCCGCCTTGCTGGCCAAGCAGGCGGCGAATATCGACCACATCAGCAACGGCCGCCTTTCACTGAATGTCGTCTCCTCATGGTGGGCCGATGAAGCGCGGAAATACGGCGTGCACTTCGACAAACATGACGATCGCTATGCCCGCACCTCAGAGTGGCTGGATGTGGTGGATAAGGCATGGAAACACGATCACGTAAATTACGAAGGCAAGTATTACAAGATCGAGGACCTGGTCTTGCAGCCCAAGCCAGTATCTCGCCCTCGGCCGGTAATTTACGCGGGTGGAGAGTCAGAAGCGGCCAAGAACCTGATTTCGCAGAAGTGCGATGCTTACGTGATGCATGGCGATTCGCCGGAAAAGATCCGCGAGAAAGTCCGCGATCTCTCTGCCCGTCGCGAAAGATGGGGCCTACCGCCGATGCAGTTTGGCGTCGCGGCTTATGCCATTGTTCGCGATTCCGAACGTGAGGCACAGAAAGAATTGCGCCGCATTACTGATGTCCAGCAGAACGCCGCTGGGTACCAGAATTACCAGCAGTGGCTGGCCAACACGCAACTTGAACAGCGCGTGTCTCTTGAAGATTACTCTGTCTCGAATCGAGGTCTGCGTTCGGGCCTGGTAGGGACGCCGGAGCAGGTGGCTGAGCGCGTTGCCGAATTTGAAGATGCCGGCGCGGGCTTGCTGCTGTTGCAATTCA
>DATBVH010000228.1:0-8162 GCA_036515395.1 Candidatus Angelobacter sp. | reverse complement strand
TGAGTAGGCTGCGCCGTTCGGAACTGGATTCTTACCGGCAAGTGATGAAATGTTCACAATGTCGCCACTGCCTCCCGAGATCATCATGGGGACGAAAGCGCGGATCATATAGAAGACTCCGCGCAAGTTGGTATTAAACATGGTGTCCCATTTGTCGGTCGGCATAGTATGCAGCAGCCCGCCAAACGTGCCGATCCCGGCATTGTTGACCAGGATATCCAGCCGGCCAAAAGTTTTTTGCACCCGATCAGCCAGTGCCGCAACAGAGTTCCAGTCGGCAACGTCGCAGGCCATTGCCTCGCCCTGACCACCCGCTGAGCGGATCTGTCCGGCAGTATGTTGGAGACGGGCAAGAGTGCGTCCGCAGACAATGGTGGTTGCGCCAAGACCTGCCAGCCGGAGCGCGATGGCAGCGCCTATGCCGCGTCCGCCGCCGGTTACCAGGGCAATTTTGCCGTTCAACTTGTGATCCATGTGCTTTTCGTCCTTAACTTTCGAAGATCGTTTTGACGAAGGTCTTCTTCAGAAGTTTCCTTTTTTGCCGTTTGTCGGAACGTTTTCGCCGAGCCGGTGTCTAATCTTGCAGGATACCGCGTCCTGCCCTGGATCGCTTCAAATTCGATTTTATCCAAGTTAATAATCAAGAGTTTGTCGCGCCTGAATGTGATGACTTTTTTGACAGCTGCCTGGGCCGACGGGGAGATCATAAAATGACGGAATTGCAGCTTGCCGGATGTTTGTAAGTAACAATCGCCGACAGCTCTGCATCTGAGCAGTAAAGTGCCATTTTATGTAGAGCTTGCCTAAATGTAGGGTGTGTCTTTTATAATCCGTGCCTCTAAGTTTTTAACGGAAAAGACCGGCCTACCAGAATGTTCTTTGGAGCATTAGGCCAAAAATCTGGCAGAGATGTACTGAAGGAGCAAAACTCAAATGAAAAGAGTGCTTGTCACGTTTGTGCTTGCGCTAACCACAGCAGCCTGGGGTCAAGGCAGTTCACCATCGCAACAGCCACCGGCATCGCAACCGCCCGCCGGTCAGCAGCCTGCAGCAACGGGTCAGCAGCCCGCCGCGACGGGTCAACAGGCCAACGTCCCCACTAGCCAAAAGGTGATTAAAGACCCGGCCGAGTATAACGCCTACATCACCGCCTTAAATACCACTGATCCTGCCGCCAAAGGCGCGGCCATGGAAGCGTTTGTCGCTCAATACCCACAGAGCATCGTCAAGATTGACGCGCTGGAGCAAGCCATGGGGGCCTATCAGCAGGCCAACAACCAGCAAAAAGTTGAGCAGATTGCCAGACAAATACTGACGATTGAGCCGAACAATGTGCGCGCTTTGGCCATTGTAGTGTTTCTTGAGCGCGGCCAGATCAAGGATGCGGCCACCGGCGCCAAGGCCCGTGCGGACTCCGAGCGCGGATTGCAGGAGCTGCCTAACTGGAAGCAACCTGAGGGTGTCTCTCCGGCCGATTACGAGAAGATGAAGAACCAGATGGCTAACATCTTTGCCGGTACGGCAGCCTTTGGCGCTTTGCAGCAGAAGGATTATGCCAACGCAGCCAAATATTATGAAGAAGCGTTGAAAATCGATCCCAATGATCTGGGCAATAACTACCAAATGGCGATTGCGCTGTTGGAATCCAATCCATCGAATCCGCTTGGTTTCTGGTACGGCGCCAAGGCATTGAGCATTGCACAGAAACAAAATCCCCAGGCTTTCCAGGCGTGGTCGCCCTATTTCCTCTCGCGATACAAGAAGTACCACGGCAATACTGACGACTGGAATCAGCGCATGGCCACCGCCGCCGCGGAGACCGCTCCGCCGCCGAATTTTGTTGCCAGCATTCCGCTAGCACCGACGCCGTGCGATCTTGCTGCCCAGGCCGTCCAGCAGAACGATCCAAGCCAGCTTTCATTCAGTGACTATGAACTGGTGCTCTCCTGCCGCGATAAGACCCCGGCCAACAAGGAAGCTGCAGAAAAGGTATGGCAATTCATTCAGACAAAAGAGAAAAATGGTGAAGCCAAGCTGAAGATGCCTGTCAAGGTTATTGCAGTTACGGATCCCAGCACGCTTGAAGTGGCGATGAGCGATGACAACCAAGCTGCCAATAAGGCTGACATGCGCGTCACCATGGAAAAGCCGATGACCAAGCCGCCTGCACCTGGAGCAACTACCGATGTAATCGGCGTTATTTCAGAGTACACGCCTGACCCGTTCATGTTCACGATGACCAAAGGTGAACTGCCTGCTGCCAAACCCGCCGCCACCAAAAAAGGTCCGGCTAAGAAAGGCACAGCCAAGAAAGGTACGGCGAAGAAAAAAGCGGCCCAATAAGGAACCAGATGCTTAAAAGAAGAGCAGCCCCGAATGGGCTGCTCTTTTGTTGAATCTACTCGCCTAGCATCAACCGTTGTACTGAATGCGCGCGTCCTGTGGCTGCATCGCAACCAATCAACACAGCGCAGAAACGCGGATCACCCTTGGCGGCTTCAAAACGTCCCGGCAATCCGGTAAGAAATCGTTGCAAGACTTGCTCTTTCTGCACTCCAATCACGCTATCATACGGGCCGGTCATTCCGACGTCAGTCTGATATGCTGTGCCACCCGGTAATACCCGTGTGTCTGCCGTGGGCACGTGGGTGTGCGTTCCCAGAACTGCCGTAACGCGTCCATCTAGGTACCAGCCAAGCGCAATTTTCTCTGAAGTGGCTTCAGCATGGAAATCCACGATCACCACCTTGCTGCTGATTTTTGCCAGCAGCGTGTCTGCTTTGCGGAAAGGATCGTCTGTATCGTGCATAAAGACGCGGCCTTGCAGGTTGATGACAGCATATTTCTGGCCCTGCCGCGTTGCGCCCTCATACACGCCTACACCAGGAACGCCCTCAGAAAAGTTTGCTGGACGCAAAACCTTTCGCGCCCGACCACTGGCATCTCCATTCGCCGAATTGAAATAGTCAATGATCTCGCGCTTGTCCCAGACGTGGTTGCCGGTGGTCAGCACATGGCATCCCAGGTCAAAAAGCTCGTCGGCAATGGCTGGTGTAAGCCCAAAACCTCCCGCGGAATTTTCCGCGTTGGCGATCACCAGATCGACCTTGTTGGTTTCCACAATATGGCCCAGATGGTCGCGCACAATCTTGCGCCCCGGACTGCCGAATATATCGCCAATGAAAAGTATCTGCATGGGTTTCGAATCTTTGATACTAACATTGCCGCCGAGGGGGCCGTCATTCGAGAAGGCAGCTATTGCGCCAGATGCACTGAAGCAAGAAAGTCGTAGTTTCCCGCTGGATTCACGTGCAAATCCCGGACGCGGGCTGAGTGCACCACAACGTTATCGAAGTACCAGAGATTGATGTACGGCAAGTCGCGCGCCAGTATCTGCTGTACTTGGGCATAAATCTGTTTCCGCTTCTCCTGGTCCACGGTGCTGCGGCCTGCTTCAATCAAGCGGTCCATTTCCGGGTTCACGTAATAACTGCGGTTTGCGTGCTTGGGGGGGAAGCTGGAGGAGTGAAAGGCGTAATAAAAAATATCGGGATCTTCATTGCCGCCGACCCAGCGTAGTGAATAAAGCTGAAACGCGCCTTTCGTCACATCGGCATAGAACGTGGCAAACTCAAAGCTGCGAATATCCAGTGCAATCCCGACCTGTCTTAGCTGTTGCTGCAGCACCGCTGCCAGCAGGCGCGTGGTTTCTTCTGTGGATGTCTTCATTGTTAAATGAAAACGGACGCCGTCTGCGCCGCGCGCGTAACCTGCCGCGTCCAGCATTTGATTTGCTTTGGCAGGATCATAAGGATAGTGCGCCACATCGCCGCTGTACGCCCAGTGCTGCGGCGGAAGCACGCTGTCTGCCAGCCGGCCCTGGTCGCCAAATAAATAATGCAGCACCCCGCCGCGATCTATGGCGTATGCCAGGGCCTGTCGCACACGGATATCTTTCAAAATCGGATCGCGCAGATTGAACGCCAAATAAGCCAGCACGGTACCCGGTCGCTGTTCAATCTCAAGATTGTGGTAATGGCGAAGCGTGCCCACCATGTCCGCGCTGAGTGAGCCGCCGGGAGAAATGTCCGCGCTGCCTTTGCGCAACTCCAGCGCGCGCGTGGTAGCATCCGGCACAATCGTCAGGCGGACACGTTCAACCTGGGCGTGCTGCCTCCAGTAATTATCATTCCGCTGAAGAATAACTTCGGTGTCGGGGTCCTGAGAGACAAACGTGAATGGCCCAGAGCCAATGGGATGGCGGTTGAACGGCTTGCCGCTGCCGTAAGGCACAATGCCAAACGCGCCGTCAGAAACGTTGTAGAGCAGCGTACCGTCAGGCTCAGAAAGATGAATGATAACGGTGGCGTCGTCCGGGGCGTCAACACGTTCCACCAGTTTGTAAGTTGTCGTCTTCAGAGTTGAGAGCGAGCCATCACGAACGCTGTCCAGCGTCCACTTCACGTCGCGCGAGGTCAGCGGCCGCCCATCATGGAACTGAATCCCGTGCCGCAGATGGAAAATGTAAGTCTTGGGATCAGGAATTTCCCACTTCTCCGCTACCCACGGCACCATGTTGAAATGCTCGTCGCGATGGACCAGAGGATCGAAGATCAGCTCATCGATTCGTTCTGATTGCGCATCTGTGCCAATGCGTGGATCAAGATTCGTGGGACTGCTTTCTATGATCATCACGAGCGTATTTGCGTCCGGACGCTTGGCGCAGGAGAGCAAACTCACGCACAGCAACAGCAAACCAAGTCTCCACCACAGAGAACACTGAGGAACACGGAGAATTTTGCTTGTATAAGAGCCTGATCTCTGTGGCTCTCTGTGACCTCTGTGGTTAGACATATGAAATCTTTCCCAGTACCGCGGCGCGTTTGGCTCCCGTGGCAGACGGCACGTTGCCGGGCAAGCCATTCAACGTCTGGTATGCCAGCAGAGCAAAAGCAACGGCTTCCTTGGCCTGGCTGGGAATGCCAAAATCGTCAGAATGGCGGAGCCACAGTCCCAGGCTTTCGGCTTCCTTTCTAAGCATGTCCATCAGCGTGGTATTCTTTGTGCCGCCGCCGGAAACCACCCAGTCGCGATAACTGCCCTTTGTCAGGATAAAGCTTTTCAGCGCCTGCGCCATGGACGCGACGGTCAGAGCGGTAGCCGTTGCGATCACGTCTGCTTTGGCGGCGCGGCCACAGCGGCGCAAAAACGCCTGAGCGTATTCACTGCCAAATTCTTCGCGTCCTGCGGTCTTCGGCGGTTTGAGCCTGAAGTATGCTGCGTTCAATGCCTGCTCAAGCACCGGTTGCAGCACCGACCCTTTGTGCGCAACAGCTCCGCCGCGGTCATAATCTTTCTTGAACAGCATTTGCATCAACCGATCAATCACCATGTTTCCCGGACCGGTATCAAAAGCCACAAGGTTATCCGGTGAGCCGCCCGCTGGAATCGCAGTGAGGTTGGCAATGCCGCCGATATTCTGGACGATCCGTCCTTTGTTGGCGGACCGGAAGATTGCATAATCGAGCAACGGAACCAGCGGTGCGCCTTTGCCTCCTGCGGCCATGTCCGCCGGTCGAAAATCCGAGACCACCGGAACTCCAAGCCTGGCCGCTACCACAGAGCCTTCACCGGTCTGCCACGTGCATGCAATATTTTTTCCGAGATAAGGAGCGGCTGTGCCTTGATGATAGATGGTTTGGCCATGGCATCCGACAAGGTCCAGCTTGCTCTGCCCTGATTTCTTTTGCGCTTTGCTTACGGCTTCAGCGTAGAATTCGCCTAGCCGGAAATTTAGCCGTGAGAGTTCCGCCACGCTGATCTGGCTGGCATTCATCGCAGCAAGAATGGCCTTGCGGATTGGCTGCGGATACTCCGAATGGTCATGCAGTAGCAGCTCGAAGCTAAGATAAGATCCGCGACCCTGAATGCTCACCACTGCAACATCAACACCATCGGCGGACGTTCCGCTCATTACTCCGGCGACGATCAAACGTTGATCTCCCGCGTGGTGTGCAGCCGGTCATCAATCACTTCACCACCAACAATGCGCGTGAAGTCCGTCACGATCTGCTTTAGTTTGTCTACCACTTTGGCTTTTGGCTCGGCGGAAAAGCCGCGCAGTTCACGGCAGCGTTTTTTGTATCCCAGCACACGCTGCGCCGCCTGGGCTACATGCTCGGCAAACTTGCGGTCGCGCTCGGCTGTGCGCAACACGGCTTCAAATCCGCGCCACACCAGTTCCTGGTTGTGGCAAACCAGAAACATATCGGCGCCGGCGCGCAAAGTTTCCACGGCCACGTCTTCAATTTCGCCGGTGGAGAGCACGCCACCCATCTCCAGATCGTCAGAGATGATCAGGCCTTTGAAGCCGATCTTTTTGCGCAGCACATCCTGCATCCATTTCTTTGAGAGCGATGCAGGCACCTTGTTATTGGTGACCTCCGGGTATGAAGCGTGCGCCACCATCACAAAAGGAATTTGCGAACGCAGCTCGCGATACGGCAGCAGGTCTTCCGCCCACATGGCTTTCCAACTCTTCTGTACCACGGGCATTTCATGGTGGCTATCAAGATTGCCTTCACCCAGGCCAGGGAAGTGCTTGCCGCAGCCGAGCACTTTGGAATCTTTCAAGCCGCGCAAAAACGCGCGTGCGTATGCAATCGTCTCTTTGGGATCGGCCGAGGCTGTGCGGCTGGTAAGCACCGAGCGCGAAGCCTCGAATCCAAGATCGAAAACCGGAGCAAAGTCCGTGTTGAAGCCCAGCGCGCGCGCTTCCAGGCCCAGGATTTTTCCGTGCATGCGGAAGAGCTTGCGGTTGCCGGTGGCAAATACCTGCTCTACGGATGGCGCAGGCGCGATTACTTTTTTCAGGCGATCAACGGTGCCGCCTTCCAGATCGACGCATAGAAACATCGGTACAGGCGTGGTGGCTTGCGAATCGCGCAACAAACGCCATGTCTGTTTAGGCTCTTCAATATTGCGTGCGAACAAGATCACGCCACTGGGTTGCAGCGTGCTCAGCGTGGTGCGGAGCTTGCTATCGACGGCCAGCCCGTCATAGCCAAGGATCATCAACTGGCCAACCTGCTGACGAAGGTCCTGTGTGGTGGTTTTTGCCATGCCAGTTCGATTATACGAATTTCGGAGGCGATCTATTTAGGTTGGCAACCAGCTGGTAGTGTCCTGTTAGCGTGTTGCTGCTGAATTATCGTTGTCGCCCTTTGGAATCAAGGCTATAACGGAGCGGGCCGCGTCCATGTTAGTGCATGAACGCAGCCCTAACCAAAGCACCTGACAAAGAGGCGACAATGGCTAAGACTAAGGGTATCAAAAGCAAGAAACCGTACCAGCGCGTCCAGAGGTTCCGAGAGGCAAAAGGCAAGGTCATTGCCGAAGTGGAACTGGCAATCTCACCCGATTACAACATCATCGAAATTGTCTTTCAGGATAAGACCTCACTCAGCTTCAATCTTGAGCCATGCTTTCAAGTTGTGCCTGAGTTGGTCAATTGGAAAAGTGGCAGTTATAAGCCGCTCAAGAGATGGCGACCTGTTCACAGCAGATAAAAACTAAACCCGCTGAAGGCGGCAATCTTACGCCGCCTTCAGCAGCTCAGCAACACTCCAAACATGATCGGTAAGCCCTGCTTCCATCGCCGGAGTGCAGCGCAGCGTCTTATGGATTCTCGCGAAATTATAAAAAGCAAAATGCAGAGCAATCGCGGCTTTCAAATTGTCGAGCTTCTTAGAGAAAGCGTTCGTCAACCTCGTCATGCGTCTAATCGACATGCGCATGGTGAGGTTCTGGCGTTCCACGTAGGAAGTAGAGATGTGTTCTGCGTCCGGTTCTCCCTGTCTGACCTTGGATATAACCTCGATGATTGGGCTTGGGGAGTATTTTGCAGCGTGGTCATGCTGGCCATAATCTCCGTACAGTTTCGTCAGAGTGGCAAAGTCCACATCCGCACCAAAGGCAGCATCAACCGCATTGATGTAGAAGCGGAAGCCGTCTGTAGTGAGCTGGACGCGCTTGCTAAGGCGTTGCGAGAGATCGTCAATAAACTGAGCGGTGTAGGCAGCAGTGCGCTTGCCGATGATGTACGAGGGAACCAGCTTGGTTTCTGCATCAATGGCGACGAATACCCAAGCATCTCCGAATTC
>DATBVH010000227.1:0-8270 GCA_036515395.1 Candidatus Angelobacter sp. | reverse complement strand
GACGGCGCAATCCGCATGGCTCCCAAATAAGTTTTGTCATCTTGAGCGGAGGCCGAACGACCAAGGGGAGCAAGGCCGCAGTCGAAGCGCTTCAGCGTAATCGCGCAACTCCGTCTCGCAGCTGGCACAGAACCTTACGGTACATCAATCTCCATTCGCAGCAAGGCCGCGCCGTACGTTTTGCCCTGATTATCCATGCGTAGTGACACAAGTCCGCCGCCGTCTAACGCATGATGCAATACAAAGTTCAGCGCATGCAGGTTGGGCAGTTCATAACGATCAACTTCGCCGTGGCAGATTCCGGCAAAATGCTTCTTCACGCGCTCGGCTGTTACTTCGCGGACCAGAATCGGATAGTCCTGCGGCTTGAGTGCGATTAGGCCGATGTTGGCATCATCGCCTTTATCGCCTGAGCGTGCATGCGCGATTTGTCGCAGCTGAATTGTCATTGCGACCACGGCGGAACCACGCCGGTCATGCGCGCGTACGCTACCAACTGTCCCATATGTTCATTCGCATGAACAATAATGCGCAGATACATTCCGTCCACCGTCGCGTCCCAATCGGCAATATGCACTTTGCGTTGCAGATCGGCTGGCTTTACTGACGCGTGCGCGGCCCTTACCGCCTCCAGTGAGCGCTTCAGCCACTTGATCACGTCCGCCTTCGCCGTTACGGTCTTCTCTGCGTCTTCTTTCAGATCGCCAGGCATCTTTGGTCCCGTGATGCTCAACAGATAAAAGTTTGATAGCGCAATATGCATATAGACTTCGCTGGTTGAGCGAACTCCCTTCGCGGGTCGCCACGCGAATTTGTCTTCCGGCGTTGCCTCCGCCAACGCAACCAATTGACTCGTCACGTGCTTCCATTCGCCATCGTAACCCTGCCATATGCCTTCAGGTGGGTTTTGCGCCACCATCAATTTCCCGCACAACATCAGCAGTAGCAATATCCTCATCTATGTCCCCCGTCATTGGTGATAAGCCTTGCTTTTTTCCGCGCCTTCGCGGTGAAAAAATGATTTTCGTGGTCCGCGATTTCACGCGCTCACCACTTCCACTTGCGGCGCAACCGCTGTTTTGGGAATCAGCGCCGGCCAGTACGCAATGATCTCATCTACTTTGCTGCGCCCCGCGCTCAATCCCGTAACCGATGGCGTGCCATTGAGCGCGATTGGGATAATTTCTTTCAGGAAGCGTTCTACCAGCGCTTTCTCCATGGCGCGTGCTCCGATTCGCAGCACCACCTCGGCAATATCTGCATCCGGCTCACCGGACATTTCTCCATGGCAACCATTTACTCCCACGAATTCTGAATGAATTGCATCCAGCGTCAGTCCCAGCCGTTCCATGCGCTGGCGCAATATCTTGGCGGCTGCACGCGCTTTTTTGTACGCGTCTGGCCATGAATACGCCAGCGTTGCTACGGCCTTGAAACCAGCGGAATAACTGATTGAAACCTTGTATTCATCGGTCGCCGCGCGGCCCTTAATTCCCGACGCTCGCACGCGGTCAGCCCCCTGCTGTTCCAGGTGGATCGTTGTGAAATCGGCAATGCCATCCGGCGTAATGTAACTTTTCGGATCGCCGATCTCATACAGCAACTGCTCCGTTACACTGGCCACGTTCACCCTTCCGCCCGTCCCCGCATGCTTGGTCACAACAAAAGTGCCATCTGGCTCCGCTTCAACAATTGGATAACCAATGTTGGCCAAGTCCGGAATCGATTCCCAATCCGCCTGGCAGTTGCCGCCTGTGCATTGCGCGCCGCATTCAATCACATGTCCCGCAATGGTTCCCGCCGCAATGCGGTCCCAGTCGTCGGCTTGCCAGCTGAACTCGCGCACCATTGGGCCAAGCGCCAGCGCAGCATCATTGCAGCGCCCAGTGATCACAATGCCCGCGCCCCGGCACAGCGCATCTGCAATTGGGGCCGCTCCAAAATAAACGTTGGCGCTCTGCACCCGTGACCGGATGGAACTCAGCGGCTCGCCGGTATCCATGTTGGTGAAAGCGATTCCGCGCTCCAGCATCTGGTCCAGCTGCGGCATGATGTCGTCGCCCGTTACCACGCCGATCTTCATTCTTCCGCCGTAGCCCGCTGCCAGTAGCGCCGCAGCCACAGCATCCTTGCAGCCCACTGGATTCATGCCCCCGGCGTTGGTCACAACCTTTACGCCGCGCTCCACAATTTCCTTGGCTCCGCGCTTGATCACGCCAACGAAATCATGCGCGTAACCCGCGCGAGGATCGCGTGCCTTCAGCTTCTGCAGAATCGACATGGTAATCTCAGCCAGGTAATCGAGCGTCAGGTAGTCAAGCGGCCCGCCGCGTAAAAGCTCAAGCGGCGCTTCCGCTGAGTCGCCCCAGAAGGCCGAGCCATTCGCGATCCTGATCATCGCTCCGCCTTGGCAGAACTGTAGTGCTGGATCATCTTCCAGCCCCAGCCGCTTCGCTGTTCAGCCGCTCGCGTAGCACCCGCTTCAGCACCTTGCCGGTAGGGTTCTTGGGAAACTCGGCCATCACATGAATTTCTTTCGGTACTTTGAAGCTGGCCAGCCGCGATCGCGCATGCGCCATCAGCTCTTCTTCATTCACCTGCTTGCCGGGCATCGGCACCACGCAGGCAACAACTTTTTCAATCCAGTAAGGATCGTGCAGCCCCACTACCGCTACTTCCGCCACGCCGGGATGCGCAGCAATGGCCTCTTCCACTTCCTGGCTGGAAACATTTTCTCCGCCGCTCTTGATCATGTCTTTCTTGCGATCAAGAAAGTAGAGCCAGCCGTGCTCATCCACGCGCGCCACATCGCCGGTGTGGTGCCAGCCGCCCCGGAACGTTGCGGCATTCGCTGCCGGGTCTTCAAAATATCCCGGTGAAACACACGGCCCGCGCAGCACAATCTCTCCCGACTTGCCCGGTTCCACATCTTTCATCTCTTCATCCACAATGCGCAGTTCCAGCGGCATGTGCCGGACGCCAATTGGATCTGGTGCGGCCAGCATCCGTCCCAGTTCAGCCGGTGGCGTTGTCGATCCCAGAGCCGTGGTTTCGGTTTGTCCCCAGCAGTTGATCCACTCCGCCTGTGGAGCAATGCGGCGCCAGCGCTGGAAAACTGGCGTGGGCAGATATTGAAACACGAACAGCCGTTTCAGGCTGGAAAGGTCCACCGCTTCAATCAGCGGCATGCTAATCAGCCCCACCCACACTGTCGCAGGCAAAGAGAGGGAATTTACTTTCTGCACGGCGATGGCATGAATGATCTGATCCGGCTTGGGCAGCGGAATGATCACGCTTTCGCATCCCGACGCGAAGCATCCAAATGTCATCACCAGCCCCGCGACATGGAACATGGGCAGCGCCAGCAGATACTTCATGCTAGTGTCGCGGCCATAGTCGGCGTAGCTGGCCAGCAGATAGGCATAAAAATTCAGGTGAGTCAGCACCACGCCTTTCGGCTTGGCCGTGGTCCCGCTGGTAAAGATGATGAGGTGCGTTGATTCGCTTTCTACAAACTCTTCCACCGGCGCAGCGTCAAACTCGTTTAAGCTCTCGCGGAACTTGTCATCCAGCACAAAGCAGTTTCCCGGTGGCGCAAGGACCTTGGGCTGAAACATCGGCTCGACCAGCAAGGTATTGACTCGCGTCTTCTCGAATACATACGCCACGTCTTCAGCGGTAAACATCAGGTTAATGGGTACCAGTGCCGCGCCGATGCGCGCGCAACCAAAGAACGCAGCTACATATTCCGGCGAGTTGGTGGCAAAGATCGCTACGGAATCGCCACGCTTAACGCCTGCGGACATGAGCTTGCGCGCCATGCGGTTGGCCAACGCATCCAGCTCGGCATACGTGAGCTCGCGCCCCATAAAATGGATAGCGCGCTGCTGCGGCGTTCGCGCAGCGCTGCGCCGCAACGCGTCGCCTACGTTAAAACGATGAATCAGGTTGAATTCAAGATCGGACATAGATAGATGGTAATTAGTAGTTGGTATTTAGCCTTTAGCCGTTGGTTTTTTCGCTCTAGCCTCCCGGCTTTTCTCAGGTAAATGTATCCGGTTTTAATATCTCCCCCTCGCGATATGCCATCCTGAGCTGAGCACCACATACTGTAACCCGCTTCATGCTCTACGCGCGAAGGCGAAGGATCGGCTCTGCTGCTCTCAAGAATTATCTTTCCTTACGCTGATCAAATGCCAAAGTGCTTAGAGTTTTAGAGCCCAAGTACTAAATACCAATTACTAAATACTGCTCCCTACAATTTTTCTTCCTTCGCAATAATCTCTTTCATGATCTCCGAAGCCCCGGCGCCGATCGTGTTCAAGCGCAGGTCGCGCCACATGCGCCCAATGGGGTATTCAGTGGTGTAGGCGAACCCGCCGAAAATCTGCATGCAGTCATAAGCGATTTTCTGCGAGAGCTCCGTCGTATAAAGCTTGGCCATGGTGATTTCGCGCACGGCGCGTTTGCCGTGGTTCACCAGGTCCAGTGCGCGGTAAGACAGCCAGCGTCCTGCTTCCACCGCGGTCAGGTGTTCGGCAAAACGGTGGCGCCAGATCTGGAATTTTCCAATCGGCTGGCCGAATGCACTTCGATCGTGGCCATAATCAATGGCCCAGCGCAAAGCTTTGTCCATCGCGGCAAGCGCGCCCAAAGATGCCACCAGCCGCTCGCCCTGGAAGTTTTCCATAATGTAGTAAAAGCCGCGATCTTTTTCTCCAAGTATGTACCGAACAGGTAGACGGCATTCATCGAAGAACAACTCTGCCGTGTCTGAAGCCAGGTTGCCAATCTTCTTCAGTTTCTTGCCGACGGAGAATCCTTTTGTCTTCGTCGGGAACAGCACCAGAGAAATTCCTTTGTGCCCTTCACCGCCGGTGCGAACGGCCAGGACAATGTAGTCGGCCCGCGTGCCGTTGGTGATCCACAATTTCTGCCCGGAAATGATCAGGTCACCGCCTTCGATACGCGCGCGCGTCTTGATCGCGGCCACGTCCGATCCGCCGCCCGGCTCGCTGATGCCCAGCGCGCCTATCCACTCGCCGGTCACCGCACGCGGAATGAATTCATCTTTTTGTTCCGCCGTGCCCAGATCCTGAATCACCGGCAGAGCCATGTCAGACTGCACCAGGAACGCCATGTTGATGCTTCCGCTATCAGAGTGCGCCATGGCCTCAACGTATGCCGCCGTGGCCCACCAGTCCTGGCCGCTGCCGCCCCACTTGGGATCAATGCGGATGCCAAACATTCCCAGCGCGCCGGCCTTGGTGAAAAGTTCGCGCGGAAAGATGCCTTCATCGTCCCACTCCGCCGCGAACGGAGCGATCTCTTCCCGGCAAAAACGCGCCACGGTCTGCCTGATGAGTCCGTGCTCTTCAGTGAAATACGGGAACTCAATGCTTTGCTGCTGAACTGCTTGCGTGCTCATTGGCATCCTCCACGGCTTCAATTTCGACGAGCATCTGTCCCGGAGCTACAACCTGCGCAGGCTTTACCAGTATTGCCCGCACCACGCCCTGAATTGTGGCTTTAACAGTTTGCTCCATTTTCATGGCTTCCAGCACGATTAATCCATCGCCCGGCTTTACCGGCTGGCCTTCCTCCACCAGAATGCGCAGCACCTGCCCCGGCATGGGCGAATTCGCGCTCTGATGTTTCTCGCTCGCCGTCTTTTCTGGAAAGCGTGGCAGTCGCGTAACCGCGCGCTGCCCAAGGGTAGATCGCACGTAATAATCCGCGCCATGCCGCTGGATGTGAAAGCGATAGCTCACGCCACCGCTTTGCGAATCCCCGCTTTGCGGATCAATCACCAGCGCATCGACGCAGTTCTCGCCGATAGCAAGCGTTTTGATCGCGGATTCCTCTCCATCGATCTTGTATTCGTTTTTCCCGACCGCCCATTTCATCGCTGGCGCTGCGGTTGGATTATTACGAAATCTGAGTGGTATTGACGGCAGAACTGCCCGGCGCGCATGCTCCGTCCGCTCGATGTAAGCGCGCGTGACCGAGCAGAATAGGCGATCCAATCCTTCATCGGCTTTCGCCGAAACCTGCAGTTGAAAGCTGGTGTGCGCCGTGCCGTCTTGAAACTCTTCTGACTCCAGCACTGCAATCAGAAACTCCCGGTTCGTCTGCAATCCTTGTGCGGCAAAGTTCCGCAAGGCGTGCGTGAGTTTCCTGATTGCCGAAGGTCTGTCCTCTCCATGCGCAATGACCTTGGCCAGCAGCGGATCATAATAGACACCGATCTCGCTTCCCTCTTCCACACCGCTCTCAATGCGCAACCCGGCCGAAATCTCAGGAGGCTGCCATACATGCAGCCTTCCAGTCGAAGGAAGAAAGTCATTCGCGGGATCCTCAGCGTAAAGCCGCGCCTCAATGGCGTGACCGCTCTGCTCGGGCTGCGTGTCAGGCAATTTCCCGCTCTGCGCGATCTCAATCTGTAGCCTGACCAGATCCAGCCCGGTCACCATTTCTGTTACTGGATGCTCCACCTGAATCCGCGTATTGACTTCAATAAAATAAAAATCGCCGGAAGGCGCCAGCAGAAACTCGATTGTCCCTGCATTCGTATAGCCTACCTTGCGCGCCAGCGCCACTGCAGCATCTGTCATGCGGCTTTGGATTTCCGGCGTTACCACCGGCGAAGGGCTTTCTTCAATAATTTTCTGATGCCGCCGCTGGACCGAGCAGTCGCGCTCATAAAGATGCATCACGTCGCCGTGATGATCGCCAAAAATCTGCACCTCGATGTGTCGCGCACCTTCAATATACTTTTCCACCAGTAACGTGCCGTCGCCGAAAGCGCGTTCCGCTTCTCCTTTGGCCGCCGCCAAGGCCTCTTTATATTCCGCAGCATTGCGCACAATACGCATGCCGCGTCCGCCGCCGCCCAGCGAAGCCTTGATGAGCTTGGGAAATTCATTTTCTGCCGGTGTCGGCACGACCGGCACCCCCGCTTCCTGCGCCAGCTTCCGCGCCTCAATCTTGGATCCCAGCGCCTCAATTACACTCGCGCGCGGCCCGATGAACACAATCCCCGCATCTTCACAGGTAGCAGCAAAGGCGGCATTTTCGGCCAGAAATCCATATCCAGGATGAATAGCATCCGCGCCGGTCAGCTTTGCCGCCGAAATAATCTTTTCAATATTGAGATACGATTCGCGCGCCACCGCGCTTCCGATCGGCACCGCCTGGTCCGCCAGCCGGACATGCAGCGCATCACGGTCAAATTCCGAATACACGGCCACGGTCTGAATACCCATCGCGCGGCACGTACGCATAATGCGCACGGCAATTTCCCCGCGATTGCCGATTAATACCTTGTTGAACGTCCTCATCTCTACTCTGTCTCGATTCGGCTAGAGCAACGCACACGCGACACCAGCAATTAGCAAATGGCAAATAGCATTAGCAAACAGGTACTTAGTATTTGGTATTTGGCCCGTAAAGTCCGCGACTATGTTGCCACTCCAGAACTGCCTCACTCTTCCAGACAAACCTACCTACTACGTGCCAAATACTAAGCACCGCTTTTTAGTGCCTAAACACTCCCCACTCCATCGTCCCTTTTACCGGAGCGTTATACGCCGCGGACAACGCAATCGCCACAACTGTGCGTGAGTCTCGCGGATCAATGATTCCGTCATCCCACAGGCGTGCGGTGGCGAAGTAGCAATCGGATTCTTTCGCGATCTGGTCTTCCAGCATCTTTCGGCCAATCGCCATTCGCGCTTCGTCGATGGGCTGGCCAGTCTTGGCCGCTGCCTCGCGCTTAATAATGTCCATCACGCCAGAAAGTTGTTTCTCTCCCATCACGGCAATGCGGTGGTTGGGCCAGGTAAACAGGAAGCGCGGAGCATAGGCCCGTCCGCACATCGCATAATTTCCTGCGCCATACGATCCGCCAACCATGATCGTGATGGCCGGCACTGTGGAGTTTGAGACTGCGTTGATCAGCTTGGCGCCATTGCGGATGATGCCATCCTCTTCATAGCTGCGACCGACCATGAAGCCGGTAATGTTTTGCAGGAACAGCAATGGGATGTCCTGCTGATTGCATAGCTGTATGAACTGCGCGCCTTTGCCCGCCGACTCCGACATTAATACGCCATTGTTTCCCAGAATGCCAACGGGAAAGCCGTGAATGTGCGCGAATCCCGTGACCAGTGTGAGGCCATATTCTGGTTTGAACTCTGCAAAATCGCTTCCATCGACTATACGGGCAATCACATCGCGTATTTCAAAAGGCACGCGCACATCGGCTGAAG
>DATBVH010000226.1:0-2143 GCA_036515395.1 Candidatus Angelobacter sp. | reverse complement strand
ACATTACGGATCGCTTTCTGCCGGACAAGGCGATTGACCTGATCGATGAGGCGGCGTCTTCGCTGCGCATACAGATCGATTCCATGCCTACGGAGATCGACCAGCTAGAACGCCGCGCGACGCAGCTTGAGATCGAAAAGCAGGCGCTGAAGAAAGAGGACGATCCCAATTCAAAAGAGCGGCTGGCTGTGGTGGAGCGCGAGCTGGCACAGATACGCGAGCAGGCCAATGCGCTGAAGGTCCGCTGGAAGGAAGAAAAGGAAGGCATCACGCGCATACGGCAGCTCAAGGAGCGGATTGAGCAGCTGAAGATTGAAGAGCAGCAGGCTGAACGCAGCGGGAACCTGGAGCGAGTGGCGGCGATCCGTTATGGAGAGCTGCGCCAGGCTGAGGCGGAGTTGGCGCGGCTGAGCGCGCAAGCCGACGACAAGCAGCGCCGCATGTTGAAAGAAGAAGTGGACGAAGAAGACGTGGCGGGAATCGTCTCCAAGTGGACTGGCATACCGGTATCGAAAATGCTGGAAGGCGAGGTGCGCAAGCTGGTGAGCATGGAAGACCGGCTGCGGCAGCGAGTGGTCGGGCAGGATGAAGCGCTTGAGCGCGTGTCGAATGCAATCAGGCGTTCGCGCGCAGGGTTGAGCGATCCCAATAAGCCGATTGGCTCATTCATTTTCCTGGGGCCAACCGGCGTGGGAAAAACAGAACTTGCTCGCGCGCTTGCGGAGTTTTTATTTGACGACGAACACGCGATGGTGCGTATTGACATGTCGGAATACATGGAAAAGCATGCGGTTTCGCGGCTGATTGGCGCGCCTCCGGGATACGTGGGCTATGACGAGGGCGGCCAGCTTACAGAAGCCGTGCGTCGCCGGCCTTACAGCGTGATTTTGTTTGACGAAATTGAGAAGGCGCATCCGGATGTGTTCAACATCCTGTTGCAAATTCTTGATGATGGGCGTCTCACGGATTCACGCGGCCGCACCGTGAGCTTTAAGAACACGGTAATCATTATGACGTCGAACATTGGCGCCAGTTATTTGCAGGCAGAAGGCGTGAGCTCGCCGGAGGCGTTTGCCGAGGCGACCGACCATGTAATGGAAGCCTTGCGACAGCATTTCCGTCCGGAATTTCTCAACCGCGTGGACGACGTGATTGTCTTCAAGCCGCTCGGCGAGGAGCAGTTGACGCACATCATCGAGCTGCGGCTGGATGACCTGCGCAAGCTACTGGCGGACCGCAAGATCACCATCGAGCTTACGCAACCGGCCAAGGAGCTGCTGTTCCTGGAAGGCTACGACCGGGCTTATGGCGCGCGTCCGCTGAAGCGCGCGATCCAGAGGCTGATTCAGGATCCGCTGGCGTTGAAGATCCTGGAAGGCGAAGTGCTTCACGGCGATCATGTGGTGGTGGATGCGGATGTACCGAACCGCCGCATGGTGTTTACCGTGAGCGGGCGAGTGGAAGCAAAGCCAACACCGGCCAAGCGCGCGAGCTGAGAAAGTAAAAGTCAGGCCGCAAGCAGGCGATTAATGCGCTTGTTTGCGGCCCTTTGTTTTAGAGGATCGGCCAGACGGCAGGGCTTTCAATCTTTAGATTTCTTGCTCTCGGACTTTTTGGATTCCGACTTTTTCGAGCCGCTGTCCTTGTCTTTGGATTTGGTGCCGTCTTCTTTGGTGGTGGATTCTTTTTTCTCGGCACCGGTTTTGTCCGAACCGCTTTTTTCTGAGCCGCTCTCGCCCTTGGACTTATCGCCCTTGCCGCCGTAGTCGGTCACATACCAGCCTGTGCCTTTGAACTGCACGGCAGGGGCGTGCATGACCTTCTCCACCGTGCCGCCGCATTCGGGACATTTTTTGATGGGCCGGTCAGAGAACTTTTGTATTTTTTCGAATTTGTGTTTGCACTTCTTGCACTGATATTCGTAAAGAGGCACTCGAAGACACCCTCAACTTTAGTGTTTGCGATGTGATTTTAGCAGAGAGCCGCCTGGCGGATGCTATTCTTAGCGGCTGATCAAACCATATGGCCGAGCAGAGCAAACCCGGAACGCTGTACGTGGTGGCCACTCCGATCGGCAATCTGGAAGACATTACGTTTCGCGCCGTGCGGGTGTTGAAAGAAGCCGACCTGATTGCCTGCGAGG
>DATBVH010000225.1:0-3931 GCA_036515395.1 Candidatus Angelobacter sp. | reverse complement strand
TTGGTCTTTAGCCTGTTTCGATTGCATCTGCTTTAGCTGAGCCAATTGCCAATTGCTAGTTGCTAATTGCTCTTTTGCTCTTTTGCTCTTACCCTTTAGCCTGTTTCGTCTGCATCTGCTTTAGCTGAGCTAAATACCAAGTACCAATTACTAATTGCTGCTTAGTGCAATGTTTCGCGCGCCACTTCTTCCAGCGTAGTAACGCCCTCTTTCACTTTCACCAGGCCGCTGCGCCGGAGCGTGATCATCCCGTGTTCAATGGCCTTCTTTTTCAGTTCCACGGCGGACGCGCCAATCAAAACCAATTCGCGGATTTCATCGTCCACTTCCATTACTTCATACAGTCCGGCGCGACCCTTGTACCCTGTTCCGTTGCACACGGCGCAGCCTTTGCCCTTGAAGATTTTTACGGTCTTGGCTTCTTCCGGGGTAAACCCGGCGTCAACCTTGGCCTGCGGCGGCATGGGAACTTCTTCACGGCACTCAACGCAGATGCGCCGGATCAAACGCTGTGCGCAGATCAGGTGAACGGCGGTCGCCACCAGGAAAGGTTCAATGCCCATATTCATCAGGCGGCTAATGGTTTCCGGCGCGCCGTTGGTGTGCAGGGTGGAAAGCACCAGGTGGCCGGTAAGGGCGGCCTTAATGGCGATTTCAGCAGTTTCAAAATCTCGGATTTCCCCCACCAGGATCACGTTGGGGTCCTGGCGCAAAAAAGCGCGCAACGACGCGGCAAAATTCAGGCCGATAGACTCTTTCATCTGCACCTGGTTTACGCCGTGCAACTGGAATTCAACCGGATCTTCCGCCGTCATGATATTTGTGTCAGGTTTGTTCAGCAGTGAGACGGAAGAATATAGAGTGTTGGTCTTGCCCGATCCCGTGGGACCTGTAACCAGCACCATGCCGTAAGGCTTGAGCACCGCGCGCTGAAATTTTTCCAGTGACTCCGGCTCAAAGCCCAGCTTGGTCATATCCAGCCGCAGATTTTCTTTGTCCAGCAGCCGCATGACAACTTTTTCTCCCCACAGAGTGGGCAGGCAATTGACGCGAAAATCGAGCTGCTTTTTTTTGCCGCCGATTTGCATCTTGAGCATGATGCGACCGTCTTGCGGCAGCCGCTTTTCTGATATATCCATCTTCGCCATAATCTTTATGCGGCTGGTAATGGCGTCTTTCAATTTCATGGGCGGCGACATAATGTGCTGCAACACGCCGTCAATGCGGAAGCGCACGCGATATTCTTTTTCGTACGGCTCAATGTGGATGTCGCTGGCGCCGCGCTTCACCGCGTCCGTCATCACAATATTTACCAGCTTCACGATGGGCGCTTCGTCCGCCGATTTTTCCAGCTCCGCCAGATCAATCTCATCCTGCTCGGCCTGGAGCTCAACGTCGGCTTCATCACCCATCGAGGCCAGCAGTTCATCAACGTTCGATTCCTGCTGTGAACCGCCATACGCCTTTTCAATCGCGTCCATGATGGCCGATTCTGATGCCACCACCGGCTCAATGTTGAAGCCGGTCATGAACTTGATATCGTCCATGGCAAAAACGTTTGTCGGATCAACCATGGCAATGGTCAGCGATGCGCCGACTCGGCTGAGCGGAAGAATCTGGTAGCGCTTGGCCGTCTCTTCCGGGATCAGTTTGACCACGGAAGAATCGATTTCAAAATATTGCAGGTTAATGGCGGGAACGCCGTACTGCCGCGAGAGGAAATTGGTGACTTCCTCATCGCTTACAAATCCCAGGTGGACCAGCGTGGAACCCAGCCGCGAATTGGGGCCGGAATCACGCTGCGCCTTCAGCGCCTTATCGAGTTGGTCGTGCGTGATGATCTTCTCTTTGACCAGAAGATCGCCTAGCCTTTGCGACATAGTTAGTAGCAGGTCCTGGATGAATTTGTCTCAAGCGCACCATGTCTCAAAGAGGCCGGGGGACAGCCACTGGCGAGTGGGAAAACTTGAGTAGGGCGATTGTGTGCCGGGTGACAGAAATTGTCAATCAGCCGTTCCCCCTCTAAGGTTCATGCACTTACGGGAAGAGTAACCCCCATTTGGAGGGTACTAAGGGGAAGCGCTGAAGTGCTCTTGCCTACAACGAACAAAATAAGCCGTTACTCTCGATCGCCTAGCGGGAACGCCCTAGAGAATTGCCAAATCGCCGAAATTGCCAAAAGTTGACGATTGAAAAACTTTGCGGTGAGTACAGAGAATGCTGTTTACCCCTGTCATTCTGAGCGCTGCCCGAAGTAGCGCAGTGACCGAGGGCGAGTCGAAGAACCCCGAGGATTTTTCTTCTGTCCATACTGCATCAGGGAGTTCTCACAATTATCTCGCCTTCTCTTAGGTACGATCCATTATGGGTTTCCCAGCTCGGGCTTTGCCTGGGATTTGGCCGCCGCGGCCTTTCCGATTACGGCGATACGGCGATTCCACCCGGTACGGCGATTCCGCGCGATGACGGCGATTCTTCAGGGAGTTCTCACATATCGCGCCTGGCTCTTGCCACAATATTCTCTGGGCGACTATATACCGTGCGCTCCCACACGCAGGGCCGTAGGCCCCGTCAAGAGTTCAGCCCAACCTCTGGAGGCACCCGAGCGTCGAACACACTCGGTACCCTTGTCCATTTATTCGCCTCTTGCACCAGTTCCTGTGCAAAACTGGAAATAACCCGCCGAACCAAGGCGGGCTTTTTGTTGGCTTTTTTGCTTTTCAGAGTACAATTATTTTCCTCTCATCAGGGCCCCTGGTAAATGTATTGAAAAAGCAAAGGAGCACCTTTGGCCCTTGTTCTATGCACGGGTATCGATAAGACGCTGTTGGAGACACGACGGCTTATCCTCGAACGTGCTGGACATGCCGTTGTCTCTGTAACGGATGAGCCATCGCTGCTCCGCGCATGTCAGAACCAATCTTTCGATGTTGCCGTGATTGGACAATCGGTATCACAGAACTCGAAGCGCCGACTTGTATCTCTGATTAGGGAGCATTGTCCCGAGATCAAAATTCTTGAGTTGTACCCGCAATTCAGCAGCAGAGTGTTGCCCGATGCCGATGCAGCACTCCCTGTCCCGGTGGATGTACCTAAAGACCTAGCAGACCGCGTGAACGAACTGGCGAAACAGAAAAAGGCGGAAGGCGCAAAGAGCGACTAGCGCCCACGCTTATTCTTACGCTTTGCTTTTGCCTTTGGCGGCTTCGCTGGCGGCTTCACTTTCAGCAGATCGGCAACAGCCTCTTTGAATTTCAATGGGCGTAGACTTATTTTTTCTGGGCGCGTCATTTTGCAAAACTCGCTTTCATCAACTTTAACATTTCAAGTATCAATGCATCTCACGTTGAATTCCTGACATACAACAGGGATACGCACTTTTCTTTTTCTGCTCGAAGATTCTTGGGTGACCACTGTACCCGCATGACGGAGCGCATAGGCTATCACCCATGGGTCAGAGCCGGACAGGAACTCCTCAGACTTGTTGCGGGGATACGTTGGGGTTGTTTTTCCCATCACGCGGTCTCCCCAATCAAGCGTGATCACCCGATTTCTCTCCGCTTCCTCCGTTCCTCTGCGTTTCAAAGGTTTTGATTCCAGATCACCCGATCTCCCGATCACGCGCGATCACCCGATTCCTCTGGAACTCCTCCACCACTTTTCTCAGCTCAATCACCTCCAGCGGACACTCCGGCCAGTTATTGATCCAGCACACAATCCCATCGCATCCATCCATCGGATGCATATGGGCCAGAAAGTTCTTGCTCTCGTATTCCAGCTCATAGTTCATTTTCTGGCACTTGTTCGGCCCTACTACTCGCATTGCTTCTACATCCGGAAACGCCGTCTGTACTCGTGTAATACAAAGCCCAAGCTCATGCGCCACGCCGCCAAACACAAAGAGCACTCCCTGCTCATTGGTAGGCGCAAA
>DATBVH010000224.1:0-10546 GCA_036515395.1 Candidatus Angelobacter sp. | reverse complement strand
CTGGTGGTCGCGCTGGGACCAGGACGACCCAAGGCGCATATTGATTTCGCAGGTACTTCGCGTTGGCCGTAGAAACTCAAGTTCCGTGAGCAGCATCCCGCGCCATCGTGCAGGACGGCCGGACGAGATTTCGCAGGCATGAGCACAGACACAGTCAGGAGGAAATGGTGTCTACACAAGAGGTAGTGAAGGAACAAGGCAATCTCTTGGAAGTGTCGCACTTTGCGGGGACCCAGATTCACCGTGCTCTGGCACATGAAAAGGGGACTGGCTTAGGCGCCGCCGTCGCCATGTTAGAGGCCCTGATCGTGATCGTTTCCGGTTACGCGGCCTATTCAGGACGTGACTTCCTGGGCGATCTCGTTGGCGTTTCGCCAGTCGATGTTACAACTCCTCCTCTCCGCCTGTTCGTATTCCTCCTGACCTACGCCTGCCTCACCGTCATCTGCAACGCTGCTCAGAATCTTTATTCTGACGCTGCCATCCGTTCCGCAAGGGGCGCTCGCGTAAGGATCCTGAAGGGCTTCATGGTTTCATCCATGATTTCCATCATGATTGTATTTATCGCAGGCGAGCAGGCTGTTCCGCGGCTGATTGTCGCCAGCACGCCGCTCTTCAGTCTGGCAGGCGTTCTTTGCCTACGCTACGTAATGGAGCGTTATAACCTCAAGCGCATTGAGCGCGGCATTGGCAATCAGCATGTCCTTATTGTTGGCAGCGGGGAAGTGGGACAGGCGTTCCGGTCTTATCTGCAAAGCCACACACAGTTGGGAAAAACATTCTGCGGATTCGTTGACTGGGAGCCCGGTACCCGCCCGAACTGCCTGGGAACGCCGGACGATCTGCCCCGCATCCTGACCGAGAATTTTATCGACGAGATTTATTTCACTCCATCCATCAGCCGTGACCTGGTGGTGCGCATCGTTCTTGAGGCCCGTCGCCAGCGCATAGGCGTCAAAGTGGTTCCCGACCTTTACGGAGGTCTCGCGATCGGCGCCGGCATGAATTACATCGGCTCCGTTCCAGTGTTGGAACTCAATCGCCAGCCGATCCCCGCTCTCGGTCTTTTTGTGAAGCGCCTGATGGACCTTTTCATCAGCATTGTGACACTGGTGGTTACCTCGCCTTTGCTGTTGTTGACCGCCATCGCGGTCAAGATCGATTCTCCTGGGCCAATCCTCTATAAGGCGTGGCGTGTGGGTCGCAAGGGGCGTAAATTCCGCTGCTATAAGTTCCGTACCATGTGTGTGGATGCTGATGCCCGTAAAAATGGCCTGATGCATATGAATGAGCGCAATGGCGCCACGTTCAAGATTGTTGACGATCCGCGCATCACCCGTCTTGGCCGCTTCCTTCGCAAGTACAGCATTGACGAACTTCCACAACTGTTTAACGTCTTCAAGGGCGACATGAGCGTCGTGGGTCCGCGGCCTCATCCTGAAGATGATTTCAAGCGGTACGACTTGGAGCATTTTCGGCGGCTTGACGTCACGCCCGGGCTTACCGGACTTTGGCAGGTGACCGCCCGTCACGATCCCTCTTTTGAAAAGAACGTCATGCTGGATCTGGAGTACATCGAAAACTGGAATGTATTTTTGGATTTAAAAATTCTTTGCAAGACCGTTCCTGTCGTCTTTCGAGGCTCTGGTCACTGATCTGCCCCAATCAGATTTCTGGAAGCGAATGTGCGCCCGGCGGCGCATTCAAACCGCTGTTACTCACTTACAATAGGAGTGCTCAAATCCATGAGGCGGGAAGAAAACTGCCCTGTGCCTGTGAGCTGTGGTGTTTTCGCGCAGACTTGAAGATGGAGAAGCAGCGTGGCGCTTAAGCGGGCGTTAATCACGGGCGTTACCGGCCAGGACGGTTCCTATCTTGCGGAGCTTCTCCTGCAGAAGGGCTATGAAGTTCACGGAATCAGGCGCCGCTCATCTTCATTCAATACGGGAAGAATCGATCATCTGATTCAAGACCCGCATGCCAAAGGCTGCCGTTTCTTTCTTCATTATGGTGACATGACCGATTACGGCAGCCTGAAGCGCACCATACAAATGGTCGAGCCCGACGAAATTTATAATCTCGCAGCTCAAAGTCATGTGGCTGTTTCGTTTGAGCAGCCTGAATACACCGTTGAGTCCGACGCGCTTGGACCGTTGCGCATGCTGGAAGCGATCCGCAGCCTGGGTCTTCAAAGCAAGACACGGTTCTACCAGGCCTCCACCTCTGAAATGTTTGGCAAGGCGCAGGAAGTTCCGCAAAGTGAGACCACACCGTTTTATCCGCGCTCGCCCTACGGTGTCGCCAAGCTTTATGCCCACTGGATTACTGCCAGCTATCGCGAAACTTACGGCATCTATGCGTGCAGCGGCATCCTTTTCAATCATGAATCGCCCGTGCGGGGTGAAACATTTGTTACGCGCAAGATCGTCCGCGCTCTCACCCGCATTCAACTTGGGGCACAGGATTGCCTTTATCTCGGTAATCTCGACGCCAGACGGGATTGGGGCCATGCTCGTGATTACGTTGAAGCGATGTGGCTCATGCTGCAACAGGACCGCCCGGAGGATTATGTGATCGCTACCGGCAAGCAGCATTCTGTTCGCGACTTTGTTTGTGCCGTGGCGCAAAAGCTCGAGATCGACCTTCGCTGGCAAGGGACCGGCCAGGATGAAGCAGCCTTTGACGTCACTACCGGCGAGCGAGTCGTGGCCATCGACCCGCGTTATTTCCGTCCTGCGGAAGTCGAAAACCTGTTAGGGAATGCCGCCAAAGCCAGAGAGAAACTTGGCTGGACTCCGCGCACCACGTTCGATGAACTCGTGACAGAAATGGTGCGTGAAGAAGTGGAGATTGCAAAGATGGAAACCTCCGGACAGAGGCAAACTGCTGTTTTATCGCGGAGCCCGGGCAAAGAATGAAGAACACCACTCATGAAATATCTCTCCCATCCGAAAACCTGGATCCGGAGACAACGTCATTTGACGTTGCGGTGCCAAGCGGGCGCTCGCTCGCCGGCAATACTCTGTGGAACCTCTTCGGAAATTGCTTTCCGGTAATCGTGGCCGTAGTGTGTTTGCCCATTCTCAAGCGTGGTTTGGGCACGGAGCGCCTCGGAATCATCAGTCTGGCGTGGGTGGTGATTGGGTATTTCAGTCTGTTTGATCTGGGGCTCTCGCGGGCGCTGACCAAACTGGTGGCGGAAAGAATTGGTCAGAACCGTCAGCCTGAAATTCCATCGCTGGTCTGGACCTCGCTTTTCCTTATGACGGGGCTGGGTCTTGTTGGCTCGTTGTTAACTTTTGTTCTTGCGCCTTACCTGGTGGAGCGACTGCTAAAAGTCCCAGCTTCGCTGTCGCATGAAGCTCTGGGCTCGTTTTACTGGCTGGGAGCCGCAGTGCCGGTGGTGGTGATAACCGCTGGGCTCCGTGGAGTGCTTGAAGCACTACAGCACTTCCGTCTGGCTACGGCCATTCGCATCCCAATAGGCATCTTTACTTATCTGGGGCCCGCAGCTCTTCTGCCCTTTACCCATAACCTTATTCCCATTATTGCCGTGCTTGTGCTGGGAAGGACCCTGGCCTGTGCCGCTCATTTTTGGGCTTGCTTTCATGTGATGCCAGCATTGCGCAGCAGCTTTGGATTTCATGCTCCTTCTGCCAGGCCTTTGTTACTCTTCGGCGGCTGGATGACGGTGAGCAATGTGCTGGGTCCGCTGATGGTGACATTTGACCGTTTTCTGATCGGCAGTGTCATTTCCATCGCCGCCGTGGCGTATTACTCAATACCATACGAAGTGGTTACCAAGCTTTGGTTGATTTCCACCGCCCTTGTCGGAGTTTTGTTTCCTGTATTTTCTGCCACAAGCGTTGTGGATCGCACTCGTCTGGCTTTTCTGTATGAAAGCGGAGTCAAATACATTTTTATTGTGCTGCTTCCCGTAACGCTGCTTATGGTGATATTTGCGCCTGAAGGGCTGACCGTATGGATGGGAAGTGATTTTGCCCACAACAGCGCTCGTGTAGCCCGGCTGCTCGCCGTTGCGGTTCTCGTCAACAGTATGGCGCATGTTCCCCTTGCGCATTTGCAAAGCGTTGGGCGGCCTGATGTAACAGCCAAGTTCCATTTGCTGGAACTTCCTATTTATGTGGTCATGCTTTTCTTTCTGGCTCATCGCTGGGGCATAACCGGCGTAGCCGTTGCGTGGCTCCTGCGCGTCATCATTGATGCCTTTCTCCTGTTCTGGTTTTCCTTTCGCTTATTACCCGAGTGCCGTTTCATTGTTACGCGATTACCGCTCATGATCGCAGCGGCGCTGGCCTTCAATCTGATTGTGATATCGGTTTCAGGTCTGACGGTTAAGATTATCCTGGCTGGCGCGGTCTTTCTGGTTGTGGTTCCAGCTTTGTGGGCATGGGTGTTAACTTCTGCCGATCGCGCCCCATTGCAGTTCTTATTGCAGCGGTTCAAGAACTGGTCTGGCCGGCAGAATCTGATGCGCTGATGCCCTACGATATAATCTTTTCTGTGAAGCCATCAGCTAAGTTCAAGAAAAGTTTTTATCGATTCAATCCAATTTATGTAGCCGCAAAGAGATACTACCATCTGTGGTACTACCAAAGTCGCGTTTGGGAACAAACGACATGGATGGGCGTGCACACATTGAAGTCTCCCATGGATATGTGGAATTATCAGGAGATCCTGGTTTCACTGCAGCCATCCATAATTATCGAATTTGGTACGAATCAGGGCGGGTCGGCTTTATTCTTTTCGTCGGTGATGCAACAGATTGGGCGGCGCTACGTGATCGTATCGGTGGATATCGCTGCCTCAGGCATTTCCGAGAGAACGAAATCAGATCCCAACATTCGATTGTTGACCATGTCGTCCTCCTCCCCGGAAGCGCGAAAGTTTATTCAAGACCTGAGACATAATTTTCCTGGTCCGGCGTTCGCTATCCTCGATAGCGACCACTCCAAGGAACATGTTCTTGCGGAAATGGTGAGTCTGCGAGATATTCTGGTCACGGGGGACTATGTGATCGTGGAAGATTCCAACATAAATGGACACCCGGTATTAAGCTCTTTTGGTCCCGGCCCCTACGAAGCCGTACAGGAATACTTCCGCATGTACCCGCGGGATTATGAACATGACTTTGAACGAGAGCAGAAATTTGGTTTTTCTTTTGCACCGAATGGATTTCTCCGAAGACTTTGACAATTGCCGACAGGCTTTGTAGTTGCCATTCTCTTTGCTAGCATCGCAACAGTGGCTTGAAGTCCGCGATTTCTTCTTTTATGAACCCGCTGAAATCAATGAAAGGTTTGGTGCGCAACACGCCGCTGGAGCCTGTTGCCAAGAAGGTCTATACCCTTGCCAAGGGGGTGTTGCTCAGGGCAAAGTGCTATCCGTTAGTACGGAAACATCTGAGCGACAAAAGCGGTTTGGAAATTGGCGGGCCCAGCCATATATTTGAGACTAATCTTCCCATCTATCATCACATTCAATCGCTCGACAATTGCGTTTTTGCTGAGGTAACGCATTGGGAGGGCGCCCGTGCTTCAGGAGCGACGTTCCATTTCGATCAAGGGAAGCGCACGGGCAACAACTTCATCACAGAAGGTTCCACGCTTG
Organism: Candidatus Angelobacter sp.; assembly: GCA_036515395.1. Classification (GTDB taxonomy): domain Bacteria; phylum Acidobacteriota; class Terriglobia; order Terriglobales; family Acidobacteriaceae; genus Angelobacter. Next base: position 4,915 of record DATBVH010000224.1, on the reverse strand, counting down.
AGGGCATCGCAGATGCCGCATATGACTTTGTTCTGGCTTCGCACAATCTGGAGCACATTGCCAACCCGATCAAAGCTCTGCACAACTGGAATCGTGTTCTGAAGCCGCGCGGTTTTCTTCTTCTGGTACTGCCGGATAAGCACCGCACCTTTGACTACCAGCGTCCCGTGACTACGCTCGAGCATATGCGGGATGACTATGCGCGCGATATGGGCGAGGATGACATGACCCACGTAGAAGAGTTTGTCACTTTATGGGATTACAAGAAATTCCCGATCGCCAATTCAATTGCTGAGCACCGGGAACGTTACCGGAACAATTACCAGCAACGCCTTCTTCATCATCATGTTTTCGATTTGGAAAGCGCTGTGCGTTTGGTGAAAGATTGCGGCTGGCAGGTGCTTGCGGCGGAGAGATCAAGGCCAAACCACCTGATCTTATTTCTGCAGAAATCGTAAAATTTTGGCGATCGGAAAAGAATGTGCGCCCCAAGAATAGTAAAGTTCAAGCAATCAGGAGTAAGCGCCGCTGCGTCCGCGCAGCGCGTCCCATGCCCCTCTGGCCATATACGCCAGCTTCTTCCGGCGATTGCTCTCAAACAGCATCAGCTTCACTATCTCTTTGAACCATGACCACATGTCATGCCCAATCCAGCGCGGGTCGGACAACAGGTATCGCCGATACACGCGCAACCTATTTCTGGCAGCGTAATAACGACGTACTGGGCTGTGGTTGAAAACCGTGCAGCTTATGCCGAGGAAGTTATGCCGCGTGGGTGTTCCCACACGATGGTAGATCGGAGCTGCGGCGGCTTCAATGATGCGGAATCCATGTTCTCGCAGGCGGAGGCAGAACTCAAAATCAACGTAATCGATGAAAAACGATTCATCGAACAAACCTACATCTTTTAGCGCAGATCGGCTGAACAAGCTACCGGATTGCAGGGCAACTGGCACTTCTTGAAACTCCGGACCATCCTGTGGCGGAATTTGGCCGGGAAATTCCGATGAAAGCACGTGGCGTGGAGCGATGGATGCGACTTTTTCTCGAAACGTGCAAGCCTCATACGCAGCGGACATTGCTTTGCTGAATCCCGGAGCAACCCTGCTGTCCTGATCGAACGTGGCGATCCATTCATAGTGATTGTTTACAATCGCGCGACGAATGCCTGCGTTTAGTCCTGCAGCCAGCCCAACATTTTCCTTGTTCCAGATCACTTCAAAATTGCAGGCAGCGGCCAGCTTCGCGATCATCGCACGGATGGCTGGTTCTGAGCAGTTATCCACCACAATAAGTTTGGCTACTTCGTTCAGCAGCGCCCGTATATTTTCTTCCAGAGTGTTATCAGGGTTATAGACCACCATCACGGCGCATATCTGGGTTGCGGCTGGCGTCGCATCCGTTGATGGTCGCATTAAGAAATCAGGAAGGCGTGGATTCATGTGCGCCGGTATCCGGCTCCACCAGAAATAGCATTTGAAAGGCCAGGGAATTGGGAAACAAATTCGTCAATCGTTGCCACATGGGACGGAAATGACTGGTGAACCTGCCGCCCATCACCGGATGCAAATGAACAATCCGGTAGCCGGCCTGCTCGATCATCTTGCGGGCGGTATGAAAAGTAAAGAAACGAAGGTGAGTGTAATCCAGCAGTCCCATGCTCTCGTATTCAAATCTTCCCAGAAGCAATTTTGCGCGCATGGTCCAATAAGCGATGTTGGGAAGGGAAATGAGAACGCGGCCGCCCGGAGCCAGGACATTTTTGGTCTCACGGAGAACAGCCTGCGGTTCCAATAGATGCTCAAGCACATCGCCGTACGTGACCAGGTCAAATTGTTCGCCTACAGCTTTGCTCCAGTCCGGTCGGTTCAGGTCCAGAGACAGCACGCGAGCACAAAATTGCCGGGCCTTTTCCGCAGCTTCCGTATCAATTTCAATACCCACCACGCGGGAGCCGCCCGCTGCAAGTTGCCGGGAAAGGAACCCGGTGGAGCACCCGCATTCCAGAATGTTGCGGTATTTTCTGGCTTCTTCAATGAAAAGATGGTTCCGGCTGAAACGATCGCCATTGGTGGAGATCTCATAGCGACTGCTTTTCAGGTTGGCGTGGTGCATCAGCGTTTCTTGGGGCAAGCTGAGCACAATTGTAACATCGTGCTTTTCCTTACCCTCTTCAGGTTCTCACATTACAATGAAGAAGCCGCCGTCTTTTGACTGCGGCAACCCATCCAATGTCATTGAGTGAGCCTCGCGTCAGCATCGTTATCCTGAACTGGAATAGCTACGAGGTCACGCTGGATTGCCTCTTCTCGCTCCGGAAAATGGAGTATCGGAATTTCGAGGTGGTCCTGGTGGATAACGGTTCTGTCGATGGCTCGCCGGAGAAGCTTCTGGAAAAGGCGCCTGAAATCAGGCTGGTCAGGAACCCCACAAACCTTGGCTTCGCTGCCGGCAGCAATGTCGGAATTCGCGATGCGGTGCGCCGCGGCACTGACTATGTGCTTCTGCTGAATAATGACACGATTGTGTCTCCCAATTTTCTTACCCAACTGATCAGTGTTGCAGAGTCGGACGAGAAGATCGGCGCCGTAAGTCCAAAGATATTGTTCTTTGACCATCCTGACAGGCTCAATTATGCAGGCGGGGAGCACAGGCGCTGGAGACTTTTTCCCAAGATCTTCGGGCTCCGCGAGCTGAATGACGGCACCTACGACACAACTCGCGAGGTTTCATTCCTTACCGGCTGCGCATTCCTGATCAAGGCAGAGGTCGTGCGCCAGATCGGAGTGCTGGAAGAGATCTATTTCCATTTTTATGAAGATATTGAATGGTCCCTGCGCGTGCTGAAAGCCGGATATAAGGCCATGTATGCACCCTCAGCGGTGATCTGGCATAAGGAGCACTACGTTACCGATAAGAACCAGGGGAATGGGTTTATTGAATTTTATCTGGCTCGTGCCAATGTGATTTTTGCGCGGAAGCACGTTCCCTTAAAGCTCTGGCCTTTCAAAATGCCATTTTTTGCCGCGTGGATGGTCTATCGCACTCTGGTCTTTTCTTTTCGCTGGGATTGGCCAAAGGTCCTGGCTTTGTACAAGGGATTCTGGGCTGGCTGCTTCTTAAAACTTCCGGAAGAAAAAACAAAAGTTTGATCTTTGATGTTTGTTTTTATCTGCAGCCATGCGATAGTAATACCCAATCCCCCAACTCAGCCGCTATTTCCCATGCCCAGCCATTCGATCAGGAAACGCTGGCGCATGAAAAGCTGCATATGTGTGACTTGAAGGCTCAAATCGTATCACCAGCCTTTAAGAAAAAATTGTGTGTTTTGCCGCTTGAAAGCAAGTCCTTTTCTAAGGTATTGTGCTCTGATTTTGAAATAAAGGTGATGTTCGATGACAAACGTGATTTCCGCCCAGAAGACAATAGAAAATAATTCCTCAGGGAAACAACTAACAGCCGAGTTCTCCAGCGATCCTGCTAGTCGCGCGATCACTCTTCCGGCACTGTTCAGGCGCGCCATGCTCCTGCTAGTGGTCTCCCTTGGGCTGTTCGCGAATGTGGCCAGGGCTCAAGTGATCGGCATCACCAAGCCTATTGATCCTGCCAACATTCAATTCGGCCCCAATCCTCCCAGCCCCCAATTTGGCCCTATTGGTGAAGCCATAGTCACCGGCAATGGTATTGAGTACAACGGCGGGCCGGTAATGCTGGGCCCGCACAATGTTTACTTTATTTGGTACGGCAATTTTTCTGGCAACATTGCTCTCACAATGCTGCCGGACCTTATTAATGGCTTTGGCGGCTCGCAATACTTCAATACCAATACAACCTACGGCGATGCCAGCGCTAATATAGCGAACACCGCCACCATGGCGGGGCAGTTTTTTGACAACTACTCGCAGGGCAAGGCGCTGACAGGTACGACTTTTTCGAACCTCATCAATGCGGCGTTGAACAGTGGAAAGCTTCCCGTGGAACCTAATGGAATTTATTTTGTGCTCACGTCCCCGGACGTGACCTTGAATTTTCCCCCCGCCACGCCCGGCGGCAGTCCCCAGGGCTTTTGTACTGCTTTCTGTGGGTTCCATACTTCCGGGACGTTTGGCGCGACCGACATAAAAGTTGCTTTTATCGGAGATCCAGCCACCCAATGCCCTAGTGGCCACCCGGGTGGCACTTGCTCCGCCCAAAGTCTCAGTCCCAACGGAAATGAAGGCGCTGATGCCATGGCCGATGTCATTGCTCATGAGTTGAATGAAACCATAACTGATCCTCATGGCGATGCCTGGTTCCACATCGATACCTCTGGAGAGGTTGGGGATTTGTGTAACTTTAAGTTTGGTACTACTTTCTCTTCGTTGAACGGCGCGCATGCCAATATTGTCCTCAACGGCAGACAGTTTCTTATTCAGTCGAATTGGCTGAATTCTGGCGGCGGTTCGTGTGCCATGGGATTTAACTCACAAATGCCTTCCGGCCTGACTTTTGTTCCCGTCACTCCGTGCCGTGTTGCCGATACGCGCAATCCTGCCGGGACATTTGGCGGACCATTTTTGGCTGCTAACGGCACGCGCGAATTTGATATCCCCAACAGCGCTTGCGGGATTCCTACCAGCGCGCAGGCTTATTCAGTCAATGCCACGGTTGTCCCGCACGGTTTTCTTGGGTTCCTCACCGCATTCCCGTGTGGACAGTCTCTTCCGCTGGCATCAACGCTGAATGCCACGGATGGACGCGTGAAAGCCGCTGCTGCCATTGTGCCTGCCGGAACGAATGGAGGTTTGTGTTTCTTCTCCACCAATGACACAGAATTAGTTCTCGATATCAACGGCTATTTCGTACCGAACACTAGCCCCACGGCTTTGGCTTTCTTCCCGGTAACGCCATGTCGCGTTGTCGATACTCGCTTGGC
>DATBVH010000223.1:0-8452 GCA_036515395.1 Candidatus Angelobacter sp. | reverse complement strand
CCATCTCCAGCGCGTCGTCAGAGATATCACATGCGTGGATTTCTGCATGCGGCAGTTCGCTGGCCAGAGCGAGAGCAATACAGCCGGAGCCGGTGCCCACATCAAGCAGGCGCAGCCGCCCCGGCCCATCGAAGCGGTACTCCTTTACCAACTCCAGCACTGTTTCCACCACATGCTCGGTTTCCGGCCGCGGGATGAGCACTGCGGGCGAAACCAGAAGATCGAGTCCCCAGAATTCCTGATGTCCGGTAATGTATTGGGTAGGACACCCGCGCGCCCGCTCGCGAATGACTTCATCGTAGCGCGATTGCTCGTCTTCATTTAGCTCGCGCTCTGGGTGGGCGTAAAGATATGCGCGTTCACGGTTGAGGACGAATAGCAGTAGCAGCTCGGCGTTCAGGCGCGGAGAAGGCACGTCATTTTCGATGAAGAGTTGGTACGCGAAATCGACGGCCTGTTTGAGCTGCATGTGCGGAAGAATTTACCGCAAAGGCCGAAAGGACGCAAAGGAGCACGGCCAGCCAACGCGGAGACACGGAGGCTCGGAGAACAACAAGAGAGACAAGGTTTAGGAGACAGATCACGTGGCGCCCTCCCACGGGCATGGCCACGCTGGCCTCTACGCTACAACACCAGCTGATTCATTCTTGAGTTTTTCGGCCTGGTAATGCGTTGTCAGCGCGTCGAGAACAGGCTGCAGCTTGCCGTCCATAACGTCAGAGAGTTGGTGCAGGGTAAGCCCTATACGATGGTCGGTCATGCGGTTCTGCGGGAAATTGTAAGTGCGGATTTTCTCGCTGCGGTCCCCGCTGCCGACCTGGGCTTTGCGCTCTTTGGCCAGCGCCTGTTGCTGCCGTTCCATTTCTTGTTCGTAAAGACGGGCGCGCAGAACGCGCATACCTTTTTCGCGGTTCTTGATCTGCGATTTCTCGTCCTGGCAGCTGACGACGGTGTTCGTCGGCAGGTGGGTGATGCGGACGGCAGAGTAAGTTGTGTTTACGGACTGGCCGCCCGGACCTGAGGAACAGAATGTATCGATGCGCAGATCCTTGGCTTCAATTTTGATATCGACGTCTTCAGCTTCCGGCAGCACGGCGACCGTTACAGCCGAGGTGTGCACACGGCCTTGTTGCTCTGTTGCCGGAACGCGCTGTACGCGATGCACGCCACTCTCATACTTCAGGCGGGAATAGACGCCTTTGCCTTCAATAATGGCGATAACTTCCTTCAGACCGCCCACACCGGATTCCGATGTTGACAGCACTTCCACCTTCCAGCGCTGGGTTTCAGCATAGCGGGTGTACATGCGGAACATTTCCGCGGCAAAGAGCGTGGCTTCATCGCCGCCGGTGCCGGCGCGGATTTCCAGCACCACGTTTTTCTCGTCGTTGGGGTCCTTAGGCACCAGCAGCATCTTTAAATCATTTTCGACCTGCGTAAGGCGCTCGCCCAGCCGCGCCAGCTCTTCCTGCGCGTAAGCACGCAGCTCGGCGTCAGATTCTTCCGCCACCATGGCCTTGCTTTCCTCGATCCCACGCGACAGGTCTTTGTACTCGCGGTATTTCTCTACGATCTCTGCGACTTCACTATGGGCCTTGGCGGTCTTCTGGTAGCGCGACGAATCGCCGATCACCTCCGGCGAGGAAAGCGCCTTGGTGAGTTCGTCGTATTTAGCTTCGATTTGATTTAGTCTTTCGAACATACGTTTTGTCGCTTCGCTCCAAACCGCTTCAGCATCTTCTTGCTGGATAAAGCGATTTGCCCTACATCACGCCGCTCGGCTGGCACGGGCCTCGCGGCTAAATATCTATTCTGTGTTTCGCCATAAATCCATGCTTGCTCAGTGCGATCAACCATCCAACTCGATTTTACTACCTCGGTTAACTAACCTTGCTCAAGCTGCGGCCCCGCGGGCTTGTCGCGATTTATCGACAAATGCCAGCCAAGCCCTGGAACACGTGCCGGCATTCTCCACCAAAGGCATGTGTCCAGAGCCGGGAATGATTATCACTTCAGAGCTTTTGATGCCCTTACGGAACAAATCGGCGCAAGAGACATGCAGAACCCGATCATGATCGCCCCAGATGATCAATGCCGGCGCGGTGACGTTTGCCAGCCGGTCAGCAAGAGGAGGATCATTTGTTTGCATCTCGGCAAAAATCTTTGCTGATTTGGCTGAATTGCGAATGGCATGATCGGCCAGGTAATTCAATACAGCTTTTGGCGCATACGGCCGCCTGGCAAATACACCGTTCAGCAGACGTTCAAACTCCTGGTGCGATGTGGCTACCAGCCAGTTGTCACCTTTTCCTATGTCGCGAAAAAGCTCGCTTGGCTCAGGCTCAACCATGCCGTGCGGCGCAATCAATCCCAGCGTAATGACTTCATCGGGATAGCGCGCAGCATAAGCCGACGCGATAAATCCGCCCATGGAATGTCCAACAAGATGCAAGCGCATGAGGCCAAGCGCAGACAGGAATTGATGCAGACGCTCAACCTGCGCCGGATAGCCATACGATGCGCTTTCTATCCTTGTGCTTGCGCCCCAGCCCGGCTGGTCCGGCGCGATAACGCGAAAGCGCTTAGTCAATGGCTTGGCAAATCGGTTCCAGCTATCGGCAGACGCGCCGAATCCATGAAGCAGCACAACGGGCTCGCCCTGACCACCTTCAGAATAAACAACGCGATGGTCGCCGACCTGGATTGCGTGGCGTTTCAGTCCGGAGGTAAACTGTTCCAGGCCGATCAGCATGGTCGCCAAATTTGCCATGAATATCCTCCCCGCCCGAGTAATAAAATTTCGTCGCAGATTTCCGCTGATCAAAAGATAATTTATGGAGTCCCTATCGGATCTTGCATTCTTGCGCGTCAGCGCTCATCTGCGCAATCAGCAGGGAACTTTAACTCCGCTGTTTTGTGGCCAAAGTCGCCGTAGAGCTTTCGTCAGAGACCACGCTAAGCAATCACCAACTCGCCACCATTTTTCTTTTCGAGTTCCATGGCAAGGTCAAGGGCTTTGATGGCGCATTCTACCTGCTCATCGGTGGGCGGCTGGGTGGTGATGCGTTGCAGCCACAGTCCGGGCTTGGTAAGCAGAGCGAAGAATGATTTCCCGTGCTTGGCGGAGAAACGGATCATCTCGTAAGAGACGGAAGCGATGACCGGCAGGAATACCACGCGCAGAGCAAATTTGGCCCAGAATCCCTGAACTGGGAAGGCGGCGTAGACAAAGATCGAAATCAGCATGATCGTCATCAGGAAGCTCGTGCCGCAGCGCGGGTGATACGTCGAATACTTTTGCGCGTCGGTAATGGATGGCATGCCGTGATCTTCAAAAGCGAAAACGGTCTTGTGCTCCGCGCCGTGATAGCGGTAAACGCGCTTGATGTCGGACCATAATGAAATGCCCCAGATGAATAGCAGGAAGAGCGCGATGCGAATCAGGCCATCGACCAGCGTGAAAGCGAAATTGTTGTTCAGCGCATGCCAGCGCGATTTCAAGCCTGTGGCAGCGGCCAGCGGAACGAACTTATACATGAAGATGAAAAAGCCGATTGACAAAACCATGCTGCCGATCATGGCCCAGGAGCCGATCTCGGGCTTCTTCTCGCCTTCTTCTTTGGCAATCTCGTCCAAACCGACGTTGAGTGAAAACTTCGAGGCAACAAAGCCGAGGCGCATGGCCTGGCCGAGCGTAGCCAGCCCGCGAACAAAGGGCCATCCCATCCATGGGTGCTTTTCTGAGGGCCGCTGCAAAGTCTCGCTGTGCGTGGTGATCTCACCACTGGGCTTGCGGATGGCGATTCCCCACGCGTGCGGGGAGCGCATCATTACGCCTTCCATTACGGCCTGACCGCCGACGAGGGTTTCCTCTCCGCTTTCAAGGGCGGGAAGCAATTGCAAAGCAGCAAGAAAACGCAGGAATGGGCGCCAGTATCTCATTGGTGTATTAGATGATCCGTAAGCAGCCGAAGCTCCAAAGGGTTGGCGCCGGGCTGAAAAGTGCCTTCTAAAACAGTATTTTACGGGAATATTGAAGAAAAGGACAGGAACAAATAGCAGTTGCTATCCTGCTAAAGATGCAAGCTTTTGCCCAGACCGCCGACGCCGTTGCAGCCACCACCAAGAAGCTGGAGAAGGTCCGGTTGGTAGCCGAATACTTCCGCTCGCTTCCGGTGGAGGAAGCTGCGCAGGCGGCTATCTTTTTCTCTGGACGCGCTTTTCCTGCCTGGGAAGAACGAACATTGCAGGTAGGCGGCACGTTGTTGTGGCGGACAGTAGGAGAGATATCGGGTAAAGGAGAAGTTGCGCTTACGGCGGCCTACCGCAGGCATGGCGATCTGGGATCCGCAGCGCAGGACGTTCTGGAGCGTAGCGCACCCGCTAAAAGCTCGCTGTCCGTGGCCGAGCTGGCTTCGGCTTTCGACGAACTCGCCCGAACGTCTACGGCCGCACGCAAGCTGAGCATTCTTGAAGACCTTCTCCGACGGGCAACCGCAATTGAAGCGAAATACGTGATCAAGATCATTAGCGGCGATTTGCGTATTGGGTTGCGGGAAAGCCTAGTGGAAGAGGCCATTGCCAAGGCCTTCGATGAAAATGTGAAAGCGGTCCAACGGGCCAATATGCTGCTGGGCGATATACGTGATGCTTTGCGACTGGCTGCAGAGCACAAGTTAGGTCAGGCACAGATGCGACTCTTCCATCCCATTGGCTTCATGCTGGCCAGCCCAGCCCAGGACGCCGAGGAAGCGCTTTCTTACTTCGAGCGAGCAACCGTAGAAGACAAGTATGACGGCATACGCGCACAGGCGCATGTTGGAGGCAAAGAAGATCCGCGCGTGCGGCTGTTTTCACGAACTCTGGACGAAATCAGTCAGGCGTTTCCTGAGCTGCCTCCGGCGTTGCGAGCTTTTCCCGATCCTTTGATTCTGGACGGAGAAATTCTGGCCTGGAGTCCGGATACAGCGCAGGCGCTGCCTTTTTCTGAACTGCAAAAACGCCTTGGCCGCAAAAAAGTGTCGGAAGACATGCTGCGTCGAGTCCCAGTGGTTTATATGGCGTTCGATGTTCTTTATGCCGGCGGGGAGTTGCTGATCGAAAAACCATTGGAAGAGAGAAGAAGGATTCTGGAGCAAAGCTTCGAGTCGGTCCCCAAAGATGGATTTATTACAGAGCACAGCATGGCCACGGAAAATCCGCAGGGCGCGCTGGTTTTTGAACCGGCAATCGGAGCCGGAAGCGGAGCGCCGCGTGTGATCCTGGCGCCTGCCGTAACGGCGGAGTCGCCGGAGAAATTGGAAGAAATATTTTCTGCGGCGCGCGAGCGCGGCAATGAAGGCCTAATGATCAAGGACGTACAGTCGCCTTACACCCCGGGCCGCCGCGGCAAATCATGGCTGAAACTTAAGAAAGAGCTAGCCACACTGGATGTTGTCGTCACAGCAGTGGAGTGGGGCCATGGCAAGCGCAACAAGGTACTGAGCGATTACACATTTGCCGTGCGTGACGGCGATAAGCTATTGAATGTGGGCAAGGCCTATTCGGGGTTGACTGACGTTGAGATTGCCGAGATGACGGAATGGTTCAAAACCCATACGCTTGATGACCAGGGTTTCCGGCGGACAGTTGAGCCGAAGATTGTCCTGGAAGTGGCTTTCAATAACATGATGCGGTCCAGCCGGCATGAAAGCGGCTACGCGCTGCGCTTTCCGCGCATTTTGCGCCTGCGTACAGACAAATTAGTAGACGAGATTGATACGCTGGAGACGGTGAAAGAGATCTTTGAGCGGCAGGCAAAAAAACCAAACCTCACCACAGATAACACTGATAACACTGATTTGCACGGCTCAAAAAAGTTCAAATAAGACCATTTTGAATTTGTAAAATCCGGGGCATCCGTGTTCGTCCGTGGTGGATTCGAAAGGCAGCCGGTTAGCGGTTTTATAGATAGCCGTCCTACACGCGCGTTCGCTTAACGGCCGTTCAGGGTGACGAGTCGTAAAGAAGTTGACTTCAACACTAAAGCTGTTCTAGCGGCGGACCCTCAACGCTTCCCGTGTAGTAGCGCTTCCGATGGGAATCACGCACCCATGGGCAATTTCGCAGTCGCCATTCTCAAACTGAATGGTCGTGTGCATGATGTGGTACTCAGCATTCAGCAGATCTTTTACCTGGCGCAGAATCAATTCGCTCTCAGAGAGAGTCATGTCGTCAATCCGCACATGGCAGGAAAGCGCGTGAGTATCTGAGCCGATGCTCCAGACGTGGACATCGTGAACGTCGCGCACCCCGGCAACCTCGGTAAGGCTGGCACTGATGCGCTCAGCGGAAAGACCCTGCGGCACACCTTCCAGCAGGATATTCAGGGTTTCGCGGATGATGCCAAGCGATGACCAGAGAATCAGGCAGGCAATTCCAAGGGAGAGCGCGGGGTCTACCCAGGTTCTGCCGGTCCACATGATAATCCAGCCGCCGATAATTACTGCGGCAGTGGAGAGTGTGTCGCCCAGTTGATGAATAAAGGCGCTACGAATGTTAACGTCATGCGCGGCCCGGAACAGCACCCAGGAAATGGTGCCGTTCATTACCACGCCAATTACGGCCACCCAGATCATAATTCCGGGGTGGACCGACACCGGATGCCTCATTCTAAGGAAAGCTTCATAAAAGATGTAAAAGGCAATTGCCACGAGCGTAATGGCATTGACGAAGGCAGCCAGAACGCCAGCACGGTGGTAGCCAAAAGTCTTAGTGGCGCTGGGAGGACGTGTCTGGATAAAAACTGCGACCCATGACAGCAGCAGCGCCAGCAGATCAGTTACGTTATGGCCGGATTCAGACAGCAGCGCCAGACTGTGGGCCCGTATACCGGCAAAAAGGGTAATCAGCACATACGCAAAGGTGGCCGCAAGCGAATAGCGCAGAGCTTTGACGCTCAGCGGGGCATGCGGATGCGAGTGCGTATGGGCCATAAAGTCCAGTTTACCGCCGAATGATCTTGGATTCGAACTTATCTGTATTGTGAGAACCAGTGTGAGAACCTGAATCCATACTTACGCAACGCGATACTCAATGTGAGCATCCTGCGTAACCTGCCTCTTCTGCACGATAGATTCTTATGCAGCCAGTTCGCCAAAGCTATAAGTTTTAAGGGCTTGTATCGCCGATAGTAATGCCTGTCGACATCCGCATGGCCTAAAACGTGCATCAGATTAACTGAGGGGTCGTGTGTGTAATCGATCCGAGGGCTTGAGATTCGACAGCTGATTTGGAGCACACAATGAAAATTCCGATCTACGTTCTGGGTTTTGGATTTGTACTATCGGTGAGCGCTTTGACCGCGCAGACTACGCCGCAACAGCAACCAACCACGCCAGTGAGTCCCAGCACTCCGGCTACCCATGTGGGGGATGGCGCCCAGAGCAAGGCCGGAACGCCGGTGCAGCCCACTACGACCGCTCCTTCAACCACAGGAGGCGTGGCAGGGGCCGCAAGTTCCAGCACCGCGCAGACACCCGATGCTCAGAATTCCGGTGGCGGCGTAAGCGCCATGACTGACTCTGACCTGCAAAGCCAGATTCAAAACGCCCTGAGCAAGGAACCCACGCTGTCGAGCGATAGCCCGCACGTGAATGTGTCCGGAGACACGGTCGAGCTGGCTGGCAATGTAGGAACGAACAAAGAGAAGATCACCGCGACGCGGATCGTGCAGTCCTATACTGGGAGCAAGAAGCTGGTCAATAAATTGACGATCAGTCCACGAAGCGAAAAGTCTTCACCGGCATCTACCGAGAATCCTGGAAGCACGGCGAATCCCGCCAACAATCCTGAACCAAACAAAGGGACGCCACCTTCAAGTTCAAAGCCGCCGCAAAGGTAAATGAGGGACAGCCGGAAGTATTCAGTATTGAAAGCTCGCCTGCGGCGCATTAGCAGGTTCCTTGAGGGGTGATTTGGGGGAAGGTACTGGCTTCACCCGGAATGTCGCACCTTCAAGACGAAGCAATGCCTCTTTAGTATTAAGTCCTCCACCGTAACCCGTGAGAGTGCGGTTAGCGCCGAGGACTCTGTGACACGGGACAACAATGGCGATGGGATTGTCATGATTCGCCTGGCCCACGGCGCGGAATGCGGTAGGACGACCAATAGCACGAGCGATTTCGGCGTAAGAGCAGGTTTTGCCGTAAGGAATGCGGAGCAGCGCCTGCCAGCAATCTTTTTGGAACTGCGTTCCAACAAGATCAAGCGCAAACGTGAATTCATGCAGTTCTCCGCGTAAATACGCTTCCAACTGCAAAACATAAGGCTGGAGATGTTCTGATGATTCAACCCATATTTCGTCTTTGGCGGTAGCCGGCATTGTGCCTTTGAAAAAATGGAGGCAGCGCAGACCTTTTTCCGTGGCGGCGAGCAGCAAAGGCCCTACTACCAGGGAATCAATCCGAACGAA
>DATBVH010000222.1:0-2870 GCA_036515395.1 Candidatus Angelobacter sp. | reverse complement strand
AAACTGGCTGGCCGGGAAGGCCGAACTGCAACTGGCCGTCAATTTCGATAATCGGCTCACCATTGCCTGCATTCACGTAGGCCTGTTGCTGCTGGTAATACTGCTGATCGTAGGCGCTGTATGCCTGGTAATGCGGAGTGTATCCGCTGCGGATGATCTTGCCGGGTTTGTGAATGCCATTTACTAGAAAATCGATTGTCTTACCTTCATAAAGCGAGAGCAGCAGGCCCTGAGAAGCAACATCGGCGCGGTAGTTCTGCTCCAGAATGCGCAGATCGCGGCCGCTCTTGAGGTCGCGCAGGATGACAGAGTCCGGTTCCAGGTGCGCCGTGATATCGGTGATTTCAAACTGGTTCGTACCGCTCTTTAGATCGAGAGGCAAGGTTTGCCGCACCACGGCAAATGACTGGTTGTAGATGGTCAGGGCCGCGGCGTCTTCATGGCCGGCGCTGGGTTTGCTTTCAGTTTGGCTTTGAGATTTTTGGGTCAGGCCCGCAGAGGCGCTGGCCAGCAGAAATACAAAAGTAAGAAATACCCGCATAGGTGCACGTCCTTTTTAGTGAATCATGGGCGGCCGAATCGGGGGAAGTGAAAAGAGATTCTATGCCAAATAGAGGAACGGGCTACTCAGGGTTTCTTGCAGAGAAAAACTTGGGTAATGGAGGACCCCGAACGTGGTTTGTTTACTGAGAGGATGGGAGCAATGATCCGAGAACATAGCCCTGAAAAGCGTGGTTGCAATAGGGCTCCCTCACTACGCTCGGGATGTGAAACTAGCAATCCACTCCGCCGCCTCTTTCGTCCCCAAGCTTCCGCCGATGTCGGATGTGGTCTTCTTCTGCTGCACCGCAGCGAGAACCGCTTTATTGATCCGCTCCGATTCCTGGGTGAAGCCGAGGTGCTCCAGCATCATGGCGGCGGTGGAGATCGCGCCGATAGGATTGGCGATGTTCTTTCCCGCAAACGGCGGCGCGGAGCCATGCACCGGCTCAAACATTGAGGTCTTGCCGGGATGAATATTTCCGCTGGCGGCCATGCCCAGCCCGCCCTGCAGGGCAGCGGCCAGGTCGGTAATGATGTCGCCAAACATATTATTGGTGACGATCACGTCAAACTGTTTTGGATCGCGGGCCATATGCATACAGAGCGCATCGACATACATATGCTGCGTCTGAATCTCAGGATATTCCGAGGCCACGATCTTGAAGACGCGCTGCCACAACCCACCGGCAAAGGTCATGACATTGGACTTGTCTGACATTAAGACTTTTTTGCGGCCCTGCTTGCGCGCCAGCTCAAACGCGAATCGAATCACGCGCTCCACGCCCTTGCGCGTGTTGAAGTCTTCCTGGGTGGCGATCTCATCGGCTGTCCCTTGCTTGAGCACGCCGCCGGCATCCACGTAAGGGCCTTCAGTGTTTTCGCGTATCACCACAAAATCCACGTGTTCAGGCTTTACGCCCTTGAGCGGACATAGGGCTTCATCGAGCAGCTTGACCGGACGCACGTTGGCATAGAGGTCCATTTTGAAGCGCATACCCAGCAGAATTTCTTTGGCATGAATATTGGTGGGAACGCGTGGATCGCCCAGCGCGCCGACAAAGATCGCATCGAAGTCGCGTTCCAGCATGGCGAAGCCGTCTGGCGGGATGGTGGTGCCGTCTTTCAGGTAGCGGTCAGCCGACCAGTCAAAGGTGGTGAACTCGACTGCGGCTCCTGTTGCTTCAACAACTTTTAGCGCGGCGGGAATAACTTCCTTGCCGATGCCGTCACCAGGGACGACGGCAATGCGTTTGTTGGACATGGAAATATATTAGCTCAGGTGAGCTGTTGGTCATTGGTAGTTGGTATTTGGCCGACCGCTACGCAAATAGCTGGTGATGCGCAATTCGATGGGTGCGGTCATTCTCATGTTCATACTTCTGACGTTGTGAAGAACCGGCAGCAGAGAGCACCAACAGCAGCACGGACGTGACCAGCCATAAAAGGGCCACTCCAAAAACAAGTTGATTCAGCCGCGAGGCGTGCCGCAGCTTATTTTTCATTTCAATTTGTAATTTCATGTCTATTTCTTATAGATGCCCGCAGGCGCGAGTTCGTTACTGCTGCCGGAGGAAAAAGAAATGTCTTTAATTTTGGCAGGAACAAAATTCTTTTATTCGCACAAGATATGTCGCGCAACAGATTGTCGCTAAAAAGATTGCACGGCTAATCCACGCAAAATCCCGAGCAATTTCGAACAGAGCGAATCAATTACGGCGTCACGGTTATGTTCAACGCGGCCGAGTGGCTCGTGCCGGAAGTAGCCGTCACGGTGATGTTTGAAGCTCCAGGAGGCGTGCCTACCGTTTGCTTAGTTTGTGTGCCATTTCCGCCGCCACAACTCACAACCAGAAGAACGAGCGCGATGACGCCAAAAATAGCTGAATAGCGTCTGGCATTCTTGCCGCTTGTGTTCATGCCAACCACGAAAAATCCAAATACGATTCCGAGCGACCATGAAGTTAAACCCCAGCGATGCAGGCCGGCAAATGGAACGGCAGCAGAAGTCGCGGCTGTGGTGCTGAGCGTGAGAGTGGTGGAAACCGGACCGCCATTCGGAGTCACGCTGGCGGGTGAGAAAGTACAGCTCGATGCCGCCGGCAATCCGCTGCAGGCAAATGTTACGGGCGAATTCATTCCATTGACCGGGCTGATGGTAATGGTAAATGTGGCCGTCTGTCCTGCTTTGATGGTTGCGCTGGCGGGCGAAGCGTCCATAGAGAAATCTCCAGTAGGATTGCCCACGACCAGAGTTGTGGCCGCAGTGCTGGGAGCCAGGACTGCGTCACCAGGATATTCAGCGGTAATAGTGTATGAGCCCTGAAATT
>DATBVH010000221.1:0-4068 GCA_036515395.1 Candidatus Angelobacter sp. | reverse complement strand
CACAGAGCTGGTAAATGTCAAGCGCAATTTTTTTGCCGGTCGAAATGTCCCGGTGAAAGTTGAATTTTCCTGGGGCGCCACGGAAGTAAAACCTCCCACACTGGCCGACGCTATTGTTGAAATCACTGAGACCGGCAGTTCGCTCCGCGCCAATCGCCTGCGCATCATCGAAACCATTATGGAATCCAGCACACAGCTCATCGCCAATAAAACTGCATGGACGCATGATGAGAAGCGCCGCAAGATTGAGAATCTTGCCCTGATGCTCTCCGGCGCTATCTATGCCCAAGGCAGAGTCGGCCTGATGCTCAATGTTCGCAAGCTGGATCTGCCTGGCGTCCTGTCTGTGCTGCCTGCCTTGCAGAAGCCAACAATTTCCACCCTGAGTGATGGGGAATGGGTGGCGGTGAATACAATTATCGAGGAATCTACCGCCTGGAAAATCATGCCTCAACTGAAAGCTGCCAAGGCTGAAGGTATTGTTGAGTATCCTTTGAACAAGGTGGTGCTCTAATGCGTACGCTGCGCGGCCGCAAAGCGGAAGCCTTTGTTCGGACGCTGGAACAGCGCGGCGCCGCTGACCTGGCTCGCGTGGAAAAAACGGTTGCACGCATCGTAGCCGACGTCCGCAAGAACGGAGACAAGGCTTTGCGCCGCTACGCTGAAAAACTGGACGGCCTGAAAGCAAAGCAGCCGCTCCGCGTTGCCGATGCAGAACTCGAACAGGCCTGGAACGCGGTGTCGGAAGACTTCAAGCTGGCATTGAAAATCGCCGCCGGCAATATCAGGCAGTATTGCGAATGGCAAAAGCCGCAGCAGTGGCGAAATTCGGTAGCGCCGGGGATCAATGTCGGCCAGGTGGTGCGACCGTTGCAGTCTGCAGGCTGCTACGTTCCCGGAGGCCGCTATCCGCTCCCCTCGACCATGCTCATGACCGTGATTCCGGCCCAGGTGGCAGGCGTCCAGGAAATTCGGGTAGTTTCTCCGCGACCTGCGACTGAAACGCTGGCCACCGCGCATTTTCTTGGCGTGCGCGAGTTTTACAGGATCGGCGGAGCTCAGGCCATTGCCGCGCTTGCCTATGGAACTGCAAGCGTCCCCAAGGTCGATAAGATCGTAGGGCCGGGAAACCTGTTTGTGACCGCCGCAAAAAAGATGGTCGCCTTTGATTGCGGTATTGATTTCCTCGCCGGGCCAACCGAGGTCTTAATAGTGAGCGAGCGTGGCGACCCGGGATTCATCGCCGCTGACTTGGTCGCCCAGGCAGAGCACGACCCAGACACGCTTGCGGTATTCATCACATCATCGCCCGCGCTGGCGGAGAAAGTAGCTACCGAGGTAAAACTGACCGCCGCGCAAAATGACATTGCAAAGATCTCCCTCAAAGAAAACGGCGCAATCCTGCTGGCAGAATCCCACCAGCAAGCGCTGGAATTTGCCAATCGAATTGCCGCCGAACACATCACCGTGAACGAAGAAGATCTGGCGCACATCAGTAATGCGGGGTCGATCTTCATCGGCGACTATTCTCCGCAGGCGGCAGGCGACTACGCCTCCGGCCCCAATCACGTGCTGCCCACCGGCGGTGTGGCGTGCGTTCGGGGTGGACTTGGAGTGCAGGATTTTGTTAAGACCATCTCTGTCCAGCAACTTTCACGCGATGGGCTGGACCGCATCGCTTCCGCGGTGATCACGCTGGCGGAAGCCGAGGGCCTGAAAGCCCATGCAGAATCTATTCGAGTGAGGTCAGCAAATGCTTAAGGCGCGCCAGTGCGTCCGCGAGATGCGCGAATACCATTCTCCCCTCAGCAGTCCTGCAACTGAACTTCGCCTGGACATGAACGAGAGCACCACCGGCTGCTCGCCGCGCGTCCTTGCCAAATTGAACAGCATGGATGCGCGTACGCTGGCGTTGTATCCACGACGCGAGGCCGGGGAGAAGCTGGTTGCGGATTTTCTGGGCGTTGCGCCGCAGCAGCTTCTGCTCACCAACGGCGCGGACGAAGCGATTGATCTTCTTTGTCGAGCCTATCTGGAGCCGCAGGACGAAATTGTCATAGTGGTTCCGACGTTCGGCATGTACGAAGTTTTTGCACAAATGGAGGGCGCCAAAGTCATACGCGTGCCCACAGGACCAGATTTCAGCTTTCCTTTGGATCGCGTGTTGAACGCTCTGACGGCCAGGACGCGGATAGTTGTGATCTGTAATCCCAATAATCCTACGGGCATAGACGTGCCACGGTCAGCGATCATGCAAGTCATCCAGGCCGCGCCCGATGCGGCAATCCTGCTGGATGAAGCTTATTTTGATTTCTATGGTCAGACAATGCTCGATCAGATAAGCAAACTACCCAACCTGTTCGTTGCTCGCACATTTTCCAAAGCCTATGGGCTGGCCGGTCTGCGGCTCGGCGTGATGGTCGGCGACCAGGAACAAATGTCAGTGCTGCGGCGCATGGCTTCTCCTTTCAACGTGAATACGTTTGCCATTGAATGCCTGGCTGAAGCTCTGACCGATCGCCAATTTGTTGCCGACTACGTTAAGCAGGTCATCGCCAGCCGCGAATGGCTGCACCATGAATTGGAAAAGCTCGGTTTCAAGTGCTGGCCCAGCCATGGCAATTTCATTCTTTGCCGTTTTGGCGAAGACAAAAAAACCATTCTTGACGCTCTGCGCGTGCGTGGCATTTCACTGCGGGACCGCCCTGATTGCGAAGGATGCGTGCGCATCACCATTGGCAAGCAACAGGAGATGGAGCTGCTGATGGCTGAATTGAAGCAGGTGCTTTCCCAACTTCCTACGAACCAGGCAGCGCGATGAGAAAGGCGTCCATTGAGCGGGTCACCACAGAAACCCAGATCAAGTTGGCATTGACCATTGAAGGTGGCGGCCGTTATGAAATTTCCACTGGCATCCGGTTTCTGGATCACATGCTGGAACTGTTTGCCCGCCATGGCGCTTTCGACTTGAAACTGAAGGCCACCGGAGACCTCGACGTGGACCAGCATCACACTGTGGAAGACGTGGGCATCGCTCTGGGTGAAGCGTTTCACAAGGCGCTGGGAGATAAGCGCGGCATCATGCGCGCCGGATATTTCCTGATGCCGATGGACGAAACGCTGGGGCTGGCTGCAATCGACTTCAGCGGACGCGCCGCGGCCGTGGTAAACACGCAGGTCAAGACGCGGCTGGTGGGCGACCTGCAGTCGGAGCTGGTGTACGATTTTTTTGAAGGCTTTGCTCGCGGGGCGCGCGCTAACGTTCATCTCAAAATCGTTTACGGAAGGTCCAATCATCACAAGATTGAAGCGCTCTTCAAGGCCTTTGCCCGGGCGCTACGCGTTGCCTGCTCGCGCGATAAGCAGTTGGCCAAAATGCTCCCCAGCACCAAGGGCCTTCTATGATCGCGATTGTCGATTACGGCGCGGGCAACATCAGTTCGGTAAAAAAAGCGCTGGAACATCTTGGGGTCGAGGCGCGGGTGACCTCCGACGCTTGCGTCATCGCCGGCGCGCAGAAAATCGTTATGCCGGGAGTAGGCCACTTCAGCCGCTGCCAATCGCTCAATGAACATCTGCGGGTTCCGGTGCTTGACGCCATCCATAACGGCAAACCGTTCCTGGGAATCTGCGTAGGCATGCAGTGGCTCTTTAGCGGCAGCACGGAAGCGCCGAAAACCCCGGGCGCGGCGCTGTTCACCGGCGAGTGCTCGCGCTTCCCTGCTTCAGTAAAATCGCCGCACGTCGGATGGAACCAGATAGAGGTTCGAGCAGGATCGCGTCTGCTTAAGGGCGTGGAAAGCGGCGCGTTTGTTTATTACACGCACTCTTACCGAGCGCCAGTCGTGGCTGAGACTACGGCCTGCACCAATTATGGCGGCGCATTCTCTGCGGCGATCGAGCGCGATAATATTTTTGGCGTGCAGTTTCATCCTGAGAAATCCGCCGAGGCTGGATTGAAGATGCTGGAGAATTTCTGTGGCCTCTGATCGGCTCAACCCCAGCAAGACAAATCGCGACTTGCCGGGGATCCCGCAGCTGGCCAAACGCATCATCGCCTGTCTTGAC
>DATBVH010000220.1:0-2208 GCA_036515395.1 Candidatus Angelobacter sp. | reverse complement strand
AAAGTCCCATCGCCAACAATGACGTGGCAACGGGCCGCCGGATAAATGGAGCAGAGATGTTCATCTTCCCCCATCCCGAGCGGAGCGAGGGATCCCCACTCGCTTACACGATTTCTTTATGGTCGGAGGAGTGGCAATCTGACTTGTGTGGCACAGGCACTCTCGCCTGTGTCCGATGATGGCCGTGGAGGATGCAGGCACAGACAAGAGTGTTTGCGCCACATGTTTCTGACCTCTTGGTTTACACCGATCTTGAAACAGATCTGGCTCTTGCCAGGAGCAATAAATCTTTCGCGTCGTTTTAGCGATCATCGTCATAGCACAGCGTCGTTTTTGCTAAAGCGGTCCCTCCGCCTGCGGCGTTCGGGACTTGAGATCAGTCCGCCCCGGTCGGCTCTTCCTGCGGCGTGATCTCATTGCCCAGTTGGAATTTTGAGAACCTGCTCGCCAGCTTGTCAAACCAGATATAGATTACCGGCGTGGTGTAGAGCGTGAATGCCTGGCTGAGCAGCAGTCCACCGATGATGGTGATGCCCAGCGGATGTCGCAGCTCTGATCCCGTGCCGCGCCCCAGCGCCAGCGGCACAGCGCCCAGCAGCGCGGCCATGGTAGTCATCATGATTGGGCGGAAGCGCAGCAGACTGGCCTGATAGATGGCTTCTTCCGGCGGCTTGCCCTGGTTGCGCTCCGCATCCAGGGCAAAATCGATCATCATGATGGCGTTCTTTTTCACAATGCCGATCAACAAAATAATTCCTATCAGCGCCACCACTGTCAGGTCATTGCGCGTCAGGATCATTGCGAGAATCGCGCCTACGCCGGCTGAGGGAAGCGTGGAAAGAATTGTTACCGGATGGATATAGCTTTCGTACAACACGCCCAGCACAATGTAGACCGTGATCAGTGCTGCCAGGATCAGCCACGGCTCCGATGCCAAAGAATTCTGGAACGCCGCCGCCGTTCCCTGGAAGCTGGGATGGATGCTGACGGGCATTCCCATTTCCTGTTCCGCTTGCGCGATGGCCTTGGTGGCTTTGCCTAACGACTCTCCGGGCGCAAGGTTGAAAGAGATGGTCACAACGGGAAACTGTCCCTGGTGATTAATGGCCAGCGGCGTCGGCGATGTCACAAAGTGGCTAAAAGTTGAGAGCGGTACCTGTTGCCCCGTGGAGGACTTTACGTAAATGCTGCTTAGATCGCTGGGATCATTCTGGAATTGCGGCCCCACCTCCAGCACCACGTGATATTGATTCAGCTGCGTGAAAATCGTTGAGACCTGTCGCTGGCCGAAGGCGTCATACAGCGTGTCGTCAATGTTCTGCGGCAAGATGCCAAATCGCGCCGCTGTATCCCGATCAATCACCAGATCAGCCTTCAGTCCGCCGTTCTGCTGGTCGCTGGCCACGTCACGCAATTCCGGCAGCGTGCGCAGCTTGGCGAGAATGCGGTTTGACCAGTCATTCAGTTCGTTGGCATCGGCATCTTCCAGAGAGTATTGAAATTGCGTGCGGCTCACGCGATCTTCTACCGTCAGGTCCTGCACCGGCTGCATATATAAGGTAATGCCTTCCACCTTGGCTACTTCCGGCTGCAGCCGCCGGATAATATCGGACGCAGTGTCGCTGCGGTCTTCATGCGGCTTCAGGTTGATCTGTATGCGTCCGCTGTTCTGCGTGGTGTTGGTGCCATCAATGCCAATAAATGACGACAGGCTGGCCACATCCGGATCTTCCAGGATCACCTTGGCCAGCTTCTGCTGCCGTTCAGACATGGAAGCAAACGACACATTTTCCGGCCCTTCTGAAATGCCCAGAATTACGCCCGTATCCTGCACCGGGAAAAATCCCTTGGGCACGATGAAGTACAGATACACGGTCAAAGCCAGCGCGCCGGCTGTAGCCAACAGCGTGATGGTCTGGTGTTTCAGCACCCAGCGCAGTGTTGTTCCGTACCACTCAATCACGCGCTCGTAAGCGTGTTCAGTGGCCTGGTAAAAGCGGCCATGCTTGGCCTGCTTAGGATTTTTGAGCAGCCGTGCGGCCATCATCGGCGTAAGAGAAAGTGAAACCAGCGCAGAAATTACGATTGTCACCGCTAGGGTCACGGCAAACTCGCGGAAGAGCCGGCCAACGATATCGCCCATGAACAGCAACGGGATCAAAACGGCAATCAGTGAAACTGTCAGCGAGATGATGGTAAAGCCAATCT
>DATBVH010000219.1:0-18455 GCA_036515395.1 Candidatus Angelobacter sp. | reverse complement strand
CCAGATCACGTTGCGGTCGCATGGCGTGCGCCGCGCCGGGTCGGCAGCGCTTGATCTTTGCTATCTTGCGTGCGGGCGTTACGACGCGTATTGGGAATTCAATCTCAATTCATGGGACACAGCAGCGGGCGTTCTGCTGGTGCAAGAGGCTGGCGGCACAGTTACCAACTTTACGGGCGGGCTCTTCAATATCGATAGCCGTGAAGTTCTGGGCAGCAATACTCTGCTCCACAACGAACTGCTCAAAGAATTTCAGGCAATCATCGCTGGCCGCGTGGAAGGACTGCCGTCAGTAGCGGATCGTTTCAATTGAAACGCTAGTATTTGCAGCGACGGCTGATGCCTCTACAGGATTATGACTTTTCAGCCCTGACAACTCTCAACCAGGGAAATGTAAATGGATTCAAGCTCGTCCGGTTCACTTTGAGCCCGCAGGCGATGAATGTTTCCCGATAAGCGCCGGTGTTGATGAAATCTGAAATCAGAGCCGTGCCGCCTGGCTTGAGCACGCGCGCAATTTCACGACACGCCTGGGTGCGGCCTTCCGCTTCAGGGATGTTATGGATGCAGAGATTCGAAAGAATGACATCGAAACTAGCGTCGGGGAAGCTGAGCTTGCGTGCGTCGTCGCTTTTGAGTTCCACCTTGTCCTGAACGCCTTCGATATCAATATTGGTTCGTGTGTGCTCCAGCGAGTTACCGGAAAGATCTTTGGTGCTCCAAATATCTATGCCTGTCGCTGTGCCCGTTTTCAGCCGTCGGGCTGCGCCGATCAGCAACAGGCCGCGTCCCGTGCCTATGTCAAGGACCCATTCGTCGCCGCGCCAATGCAGCATATTAAGCATCATGTCACGATGGCGAAACTTGCCCCACTTGGCATAAAACACCATCAAAAGGCCGCCCACAAGGCACGATGTTCCAGGCCAGATAGCGCTGCGGCTCCAGAGAATTGTTACGTTGCCAAGTTGAATAGTAGGAAAAATGAAGCCTGAAACGATGAGTGCCGCGCCAATCACCAGCAAGTTGCGGACGACTCCGGGCGCGTCAATCCCATAATCAGGCTTTTGCGGCATAGCCAATTAAATCATAGACGGCTGAAGCGGCGAGAAAATCAAGACAGAAATCTCACTTCAGTTTTCTGGCAATGGACCTGGTAATCATCTCAAGTTCGAGCATGATGTCATCTTCAAGATTCAGTCCGGCGGCACGCATTGCGCCCAGCGGATCGCGACGGAAAAACTCTGCGTTTTTCTTTGAATCGTCGATCCATTTCTGCAGGTCCCGCTCAACCTTGTTCAAGTGGTCGAGAAGGCGATCTGATTCAGCGGTTTGCGGCTTGCGTCGGCCCAAATCAAATACCTCACCCAGCATGATGAATTAATACTAACCGCGCGCGGGCAGCAATTGTCCAGTGAGAAGTTTACCAGTTGAGTAACATTGGCGAATTTTAGCTTATCTTGCAAAGAGAACTCCCCCAAAATCAGCAGAAAGTAAGCTCCCGGCCCATCGCCTTGGCAGTAGCAATTTGGAGATCGTCAGCAGGGAAGTTGCCCGCATCGGAGCCCAGATGAGCGACTCGGCTGAACCTGATTTCTGCCGCTCACCGTCAAAGCGCATTTCGATGAATCAGCTGCTTGCAAGATCAAACATCTTATAGCTCCCATAAATTTTTTCGATTTCCTTCCGCGCTCAGTACTCGCTAGAGTGTCTCTCAAGCCGATTCATTACGGTCCTTGGAGCTGAACACAAAATGTCAAAGTTCCTGCGCTGTTTGTTGGCTTTGTTTTTGCTGTGCTCACCCCTGGTTTTGCTGGCGCAGTCTGCTGCGCCCACGCACGCGGACGCACAAAGCGACCGCATCGCCAAACTGGAACAGCAAATCGCCGACTCCAAAGGCTCCGCCGACAATGCCTGGATGCTCATGAGCTCCGCGCTCGTCCTCTTGATGACCGGCCCGGGACTGGCGCTTTTCTATGGCGGTTTGGTGCGCAAGAAAAATGTTCTGGCCACAATGATGCAGAGCTTTGCCTTGATGGCCGTTGTGACCGTGGTCTGGGCCATTGTGGGCTATAGTTTGTCATTCGGCGAAGGAAACAGTTTTATCGGCGGACTGCACAACCTTTTTCTCCACGGCGTCGGCGTGCAACCTGATCCCGACTATGCTGCCACCATTCCGGCGCAGACTTTCATGATCTATCAGCTGATGTTTGCCATCATCACGCCGGCGCTCATCACGGGCGCTTTTGCTGAGCGGATGAAGTTCAGCGCCATGGTTGTTTTCATGGTCCTGTGGTCGGCCGTTGTTTATAGCCCGATGGCGCACATGGTCTGGGGCAAAGGCGGCCTGCTCAACGCCGCGCTCGGCGGGCGTTTCCCCATGCTCGACTTCGCTGGCGGCACCGTTGTTCACGTCACGTCCGGAGTTTCTGCGCTGGTGTGCGCTCTCTATCTTGGCCATCGCATCGGCTATCCGCGGCAGGCCATGCCGCCGCACAGCATGGTGCTAAGTTTTATTGGCGCTTGCCTGCTCTGGGTAGGATGGTTCGGTTTCAACGCCGGCAGTGCGCTCAGCGCGGGCAGTCTGGCAACCAGCGCTTTTGTGGCGACGCACTTCGCCGCGGCCACAGCCGTAATGGGATGGGCGGCTGCCGAGTGGTTGCGCAATGGCAAGCCCAGCGCGCTCGGTGCGATCTCCGGTGCAGTCGCGGGTCTGGTTGCTATCACGCCCGCCGCAGGTTTTGTCACGCCGATGGCCGCTCTTGGCATTGGCGCAATCGCCGGCGTCTTTTGTTACCTGATGGTCGCGCATGTGAAAGCGCGATTCGGTTATGACGATTCGCTCGACGCTTTCGGTATTCACGGCGCCGGAGGCACTCTAGGCGCGCTGCTGACCGGTGTCTTCGCCAGCAGCGTTGTAAATCCCATCTTCAAAGATGCTGGCGGACGCGTGCTTGCATCCGGCGCGCTGGAAGGGAACAAGCATCAGCTCATCAACCAAACGGTCGGCGTTGCGATTGCCGCAGCGTTGGCGGTTGTGGGCACGCTGGCAATCTTAAAACTGGTTGACGCATTCATCGGTTTGCGCGTACCAGAGGATCATGAAATTCAAGGTCTCGATCTCTCCCAGCATGGCGAAGAGGGTTATGACTGGGAACATCCCGTTCCGGCGGCCGCCGCAGCATTCTCCCAGGTAGCGGCCCACGGTTCTGGACTGGCACGCATTGATGCGCAAGCAGCCATGGGAGATTAGCGGATTGCCAAAATCGCCAGAATTGCCACACATTGCCAAAACAGGAAAAACAAACCTTACGCTGATAAACGCTGATACCACTGATCGGAGCAGAAGTAGATAACAAATCTTTAAGGACGGAGGTTATGAACGGCTGTTCTCCGTGTCTCCGCGCCTCCGTGGTAGGTTTTTCCGATCACCCGATCTCCCGATCACCCGATCTTGTCTCAGCTTCTCGCCGCTCCCGCCATTGCCGGTGACGATATCGCCGTAAACGCCTGGTCCATGATGCGGATCGCTTCATCCACATCAGCTTTTGAAATATTCAGCGGTGGCGACGTGCGAATCACATTCCCAAACAATCCGCCTTTGCCGACAATCAAACCGCCTTTGCGGCACTGCTCCATGAACTGATTGGTAACTTCCGGCGCAGGCTCTTTGGTCGCGCGGTTTTTTACCAGCTCCATCGCCTGCAACAGGCCCATGCCGCGGACATCGCCAATAACGTCATGTTTCTCTTTCAGCGCCTCAAGCCCATCACGATAGTAGCGGCCAACCGTGTCAGCGTTATCCATCAGGCGATCTTCTTCAATCACTTCAATGGTGGCCTTGGCCGCTACGGATGTCACCGGATTCCCGCCAAAGGTCGAAATGTGTAAGCCCTTAAAGCTGGCGGCAATCTCCGGACGCGTCGCCGTCAAACCAATAGGCACTCCGTTGCCCAGCCCCTTTGCGGCGGTAATAATGTCCGGCGTGACTTCCCATTGTTCAATTCCAAACCAGCGTTTGCCGGTGCGTCCCCAGCCGGTCTGCACTTCGTCGGAGATAAACAGCCCGCCATAATCCTTTACGATCTTAAAAACGATTTTGAAATATTCCTTCGGCGGCGTAATAAATCCGCCCACGCCCTGGATAGGCTCGGCAAAGAACGCCGCAATTTGCCCTGAAGTCGAAGTCTGGATCACCGCTTCAACGTCTTTCGCGCACGCGACCTCGCAACTTGGGTACGTTTTGCCCAGCGGGCAGCGATAGCAATATGCATTCATGGCATGCACCACGCCCGGCGCCGGCACCGGCAGCGATTTCCGCCAGGTATTGTGCGCCGTCATCGACTGCGCCAATTGTGAGCGTCCGCTATAGCCGTGGCGGAGCGCCACAATCTCAAAGCGTCCGGTAAACATGCGTGCCAGCTGGATCGCCATCTCATTAGCTTCCGTGCCGCTGTTGGTAAAAAAGCTCTGGCTGATCTCTCCCGGAGTGATCTGCGCAATCTTTTCCGCCAGCGCCACCACCGCCTCATTGGGAAAGACCGCCGAGGCATGCTGCAGCCGGTCCACCTGCGCCTTGATCTTGCTGGTCACGCGCGGATTGGCATGGCCCACGGAGATCGTCACAATCCCGCCAAAGAAATCCAGGTACTTGTTTCCGTCCACATCCCACAGGTGCTGCATGCTGGCACGGTCAGTCACCAGCGGATCAGAGTAATACGTGGAGATGGACGGAAAGAGATACTGCTTGTGCTTTTTGAGGATCTCGTCTTTGGTCATGATTTGCTCCGATGTAATGGTTGCTGGACAAATTGTATGCCTGTGTGATTCGGTGAGCAAAGACGATTCAGATGGGTGCGGTAAACGATCGGGAAAACAATTGCGTTCTTTTTCAGGAGAGAGACCGCGCGTCATTTTTATCCTGCGATTCGCGCAATGGATGGGCACTGGCCGGGTGTATTGCTGCGACTACAATGTCTGCGAATGATTTTCCCAATGGTCAATGACCAATGATGAATGATCCGCGGCTAACCCGGCTAGCCGATGCGGCGTCTATATTGCTCTTTGACAGCGGCTGCGGCGACGACGACATCCGGAACGCGGCTGCGGTGGCATCACTGGACGAGTTGTTTCGCGACATTACCGGCATGCGCGAAGACAAGATCGAACAGCTCGATTCAGCCATCGCACTGCCTTCGGGGGGGGCCGCTATTTCTCCGCTGGATGCCGCGCGCTGCCTGCTCGACTCGCGACGGACAGCCATGTTTCTGCGCGGCGTTTACGCGGCCATCCAGGAAGCGCAGCGGCGATTTCCTGGAGAGGTGATCCATGTTCTGTATGCCGGTTGCGGGCCGTTTGCGCCGCTGTGTCTGCCTTTGCTACCGCTGCTCGTGGGGCAGCCAGTTCACTTTACCTTGCTGGACGTGCATGCGCGTTCCATCGAAAGTGTTCGAGAAATCCTGACAGCCTTGCAGCTGGCTGAGAACGTTGATTGCCTGGTATGCGATGCCACTCACTATCGCAACCCGGACAATCGGCCGCTGCATGTGGTTGTGAGTGAAACCATGCAACGAGCGCTGGAGAAAGAGCCGCAGGTGGCTATCCTGATGAACACGGCTCCCCAGCTTACTCCAGGCGGCGTGATGGTTCCCGAGATGATTGCCGTGGACGCAGTCCTCACTGACCTGTCAAAGGAACTTGGCGGTGATGGCGTTGTGCCGTCAATGCGAGGGCCGTGGAGCGGGCGCATTCCGCTGGGCCGGATTCTTGAGGTTGACCGCGAACGGGTCTGTGATTTTGAAAAGCTGGCGCGGGCTTCGGCTGGAGTGCCGTCGCATTTGCCGTCGATGCGAATCGCGGTGCCGTCATTTGTCGCAGTCCAATACTCACTGGTGCTTGCGACCACAATTCGCACGTTCGGCATGCATGAGCTGCGGGAGTATGAGTCGGGTCTGACGCATCCGCTGATGGTGAATGGCTGGCACGCGGGCGAGGAGCTTGAGTTTATCTACTGCCTTGGCGAGAAACCCGGATTCACCATTTCATGACTTACCAGCGTTGGCCTTCCGGGATACGCTCGCAGGACTTCACCTCGCGTGGTTGATTTTTGAAGTCGGTCAACCAACAGTCCTCAAGGACGGAACAGTAGCAGGCCTCAGCTTCAACTTTGAATCGAGCATCGTGATCAAGAAGCTCGAACAGGGCAGGGTCAGAGTCGCTGGCTCGGATGGAGAAGAAATCCAGACTTTCCCTAGCGGGAAGCGTGTTGCCGGAAGCGGTATTAATCCATACCGACCGCGGCTTTGGCAATTTCCCACAGCAGCGCTCAAGAAAGTTCCGCGAACCGCTGGTTGGCTCGCCGTTCCACTTCAGCCGCAGCCATTCGACGATGGCCGGGCCAGTGCCTCCATTCCTCAGATTGAAATGGACCATCCTTACGTTGTCACTCACATTGCCTGTGCTATAGCGCAGAATCGGCAGCGTGGAAGCCTTGACCTGCTTCTCATTGGCGGCGACGAGCTGCTCCATCGTGCGCCCGTGATGGATAGAGACAATCAGGGAAACGATAGAAATAAAAATCGCCGAGCCGGCAAGGATCAGGTCAAACCAAGGTATCCCGGTACGATGCCCGTGCGAGTGGCTTTCATGTTCAATCATCGGATGCAGTCCTTCAAAGCAGCATACGATAATAATCGTCTCGGTCAAGTTTTGTCGCGCTCGGCCTTTGCGGGCGGGCGAGGAACTTGAGTTATTTATCGCTTGGGCGAGAAACCCGGATTCAGCTAAGAAAAGCAGATAACGCTGCGGGGAGTGATTAGGCAGCGATCGAATGAAGCCCGCCTTTGCTCCGAGCGCAAGAAGCACTCGGAGCAAAAGCGCGATTTACAGTACACATCCCGCGACACTTGCTGCTCCGCTGTTGCCGCAATACTTAATATTTGCGTAGTAAGTTCCTGTTCGGAACACCCCTGGAGTACCGAAAACCAGATTATCCAGGAATCGTATAGCAGCGTTTGGGTCTTCATTATCCAGCACCAGAGTTGATGCCGAGCTTCCTGAAATGAAGCTGTGCGTAATGACGATGTTTTTATTGCTTGCGCCTGCCAATTGTGAGGAATCTGCGCTGACTGAAAATACCCACGGCGTAGCTTCTGAATGAACACCGTCTACGATAACGTCCTGCACGCCTCCAAACCACATCCCATAAGTTCCATTCTGCACCGTAACGTTGTGAAAGAAGATCGTGAGCGGAACGTAGGTTCCGGTAGAACCGTTCGGTCCCATGTAGATGTTTATCTCTCCGTCATTGGGCGCGCTACCGTCAAACTCACAGCTTTCAAATGTTATTTGGCCGTTGTAGCCTTCCATACGCAATACTTGGCCTCCAACGGTTGGGCGCGTAGCCCATATGTTTGTCAGCGTAAGACGCTGGATCGCAGAGTTAGCGTCATTTGCGCGGCCCTTGAAGTGAATGGTAAAGCCGTGGAAGTTCGTGAATGTCAAGTTCTCAATGTCCTGGTATAGGAGAACTGCGAAGTAGTAAGGTTTGAAACGTCAATCGACAAGCCTTCTTGCGATGTGTTGCCCGCGGCCCCGATGAAATGGATGTCTTTGATAGCCACGCCCGTTATGGCTGTGTTGTTGAGTTGTGGAAATACAATCAGGTTTTTCGACGCGTCATTCGAAGTGATCGACGTGTGATTTGAGCCCGAGCCGAAAATGCGGAAGTCGGCGCGCATCACGATCTGGGCCGCGGTGAAGTCGAATGGCCCAAGAATCAAGGTAATGGGAATTGTGTTTGCTCCGGGATCCAGAGTGCCGAGATTGAGGTTCACCGTATTAGCTGTTGCGTAGACGATGCAGCCTTTTGTTCCTCCGGATATCGGGGACTGAGTAGAGATTGATTGACAGGAGTTCATTGCGGTTTGAACGCTGGTGAAGTTTTCAGCATAGAGTATGTTGCCGGATGTCAGCGCCTGACTAACGGAACACAAAGACAGGATGAGCAGTGCCAATGGGAAGATTTTCATTTGTTTAGCCTTTCATTTTGTGAAATAGGAGTTAAAGAAGGGAAATCTGTCCGAATGCTCTACGACTACTCAGGTAAACGACTTGAACTTAACGAAAAAAAGCCCAGGTCAGTTGCCCGGGCTCCTTTTCAGGTAAGTCAAAATGCTGTCTGTATTAGTGCGTTGTTATTTTAGAAAACTCGTAATTGATTTATGCGGCCAGGCGATATGAAAAGCATTAAGAACCAGACCGCATCCCTATGAATCCTTTTTCAGCAGCTTTGGTTGTTTGCAATGAATTAATTTTTACAACCTTGTTCCGACCATCCCACTCTTGCTCGAGCACAAGAAGGCGCGACTCTGCACAAAGCCTGGGGCAACTGCTTAAAATCTGGGTCTATACTCTGTTTGAAATTCTCCATACCCGACAGCGACATGAGCGGCGATTTCCAACAATCGTCGCAACACCCATAAATCAAACAATTGAAGCAGGGCAACATATGTCTAAAGGCGGCTGTTGGCCCTTGGCTTTTGGCTTGATGCCGAGGCTGCAACGGAGTAGATCCCTCGGGTCCTATTTGTCTGCTGATGAAAGCGCAGCCAAATAAACGGACCTCTCGGGATGGCATGTTGAGGTGCTGGGAGTTATCGCTGATCGGTGACATCGCTCGTCAATCGAAAAACGTTTTTCTGCCCGCAGATTTGCGAAGATGGGGAACGGGGATCTCACCGCAGAGACGCGGAGAACAGCGAGAAAAAAACAATTCTTACCACTTGATAACACAGATGACACTGATCAGGCGGGGAGTTCAAGAGTTGTCGTTGGTGTGAATTTCACAGGCAAGTGCCTTTGTCACAGAAACCACAGGCAGGAGTGCCTGTGCCACGAAACCCAAAGAGCCGGTGATTTTCTTATGTCTTGAGAATGCATAGCTAAGGCGTGGTTGTGCCACATGGACAAAGCAGCTAAGAACTGGTTGCTGAACTGCTGCGCTCTTCATTCGATACGCTCGATAGGGCCGATGCCTTGAGTTCTCCCAACGCTCGTTGTCCCTTGAACCATTGAAAGACGAAGAAACCATGAACGCCAAATGCCCATATTGAAAACATGGCGATGAGGCTCAGCATATCAGCTGCATAGAGAACCAGACCGGCCCAAAAGGCCCATCGATAGCCTTTACGGGCGGCAAAGCCCAAGCCGATCAGGGCGAGCACCCATGCAGCTGCCGCAGCACGCAACAGCAGCGGATTGCTCCGCACCAGATCTCCGCCATAAAACGTGAGAAGGTCAATCAATCCTATGTTGACGATACCAAACAAGCGAAAGGGGAGCAGACCGGTTCCGAGGCCAGCGAGACCGGCAGCAATGAAAAAATACATGCAATAGGTCTGTACGTCACTACGGAGTTCTGCGCGGTGCGACTCTTCCGCCGCTTTGTACTCTTCGTCTGTGCGGCCTGCGCCGACGTTGAGGGTTTGCATAGGGTGGATATCATGCACCAGGAATGCATTGTGGCAAAGCAAAATTTTCACCGCGGAGGCGCGGAGCCGCGGAGTAAATCAGGAAAGGCAAAATCTTACCGCTGATGAACGCTGATGAGGGTGATTTTTCGAAAACAAAAGCCAGCAGCCAGTGGCTAGCAGCTAGCGGCTAATCGCCTTGTTACAATAACCGTTTACCCGATCACAGCTGTTGCTAATTACTAAATACCAAGTATTGAGGGGCTGCATTTCATGCATCGTTGGTCACAACTTTTTATTCCCACGCTACGCGAGGCCCCGGCTGATGCCGAGGTTGCCAGCCACAAGTTCCTGATTCGCTCGGGGTACATACGGCAGCTGGGCTCCGGGATTTACTCCTACCTGTTTATGGGGCAACGGTCAATATTGAAGATTATCGATGTGATCCGCGAGGAGATGAACAAGATTGGGCAGGAGTTTTTGCTGCCGGCGATCCATCCGCGGGAGCTGTGGGAGCAGAGCGGGCGCTGGCAGGTGATGGGCGACAATATGTTTCGCCTGAAAGACCGCAAAGGCGCGGACCTGTGCCTGGGCATGACGCATGAAGAGATCATGACGGACATTGCGCGGAAAGAGCTGCGCAGCTACAAGCAGTTGCCGCAGATCTGGTACCAGATACAGAACAAGTTCAGAGACGAGCCAAGGCCGAGGTCGGGGCTGATACGCGTGCGGCAGTTCACGATGAAAGACTCGTACTCATTCGATATCGACCAGGCGGGGCTGGATGCGAGCTATAAGAAACATTACGAGACTTACCGGCGGATCTTTGATCGGTGTGGGCTGAAGTATGCCGTAGTGGAAGCTCATTCGGGATCGATGGGCGGATCAATGAGCCATGAGTTCATGGTAATGACCGATGCGGGCGAAGACATGGTTGCGAGCTGCGAAAAATGCGGCTATGCGGCAAATCTGGAGAAAGCAACTTCACAGCTTGCGCCCGCGCAGGACTTGCCGGGCGAGGGCACGCCGGAAGAAGTGCACACGCCGGGTATGAAGACGATTGAAGAGGTGGCGAAATTTCTGGGTGTGTCGCCTACGCAGAAGATCAAGACGCTGGCGTTGATGCAGGTTGAACCGGACAAGAAGAATCCGGGGCAGGTAAGGACGCGGCCTGTGATTGTGCTGCTGCGCGGCGACCACACATTGAATGAAGCCAAGCTCACAACGGCGCTGGATGGCAAAGAGTTCCGTCCGATGCATGAAGAAGAAATTCAGCGGGTGTTTATGTCGCCGGCAGGATATCTGGGGCCGGTGAAAGTCCCGGCGCTGGCTGCGGGCGCGCAACAGCTGGGAAGCGTGACGCAGGCAATCATCCTGGATGCGCTGCCGCTGATGCTGGCAGACACCGCGCTAAAGGGCCGCAAAAATTTAGTGGCCGGAGCGAACAAAGAAAACTACCACTTGAAGAATGTGACGCCGCTGCGGGATTTTCATCCCACGGAATGGGTTGACCTGCGCAATGCGGCGGCGGGAGAAGGGTGTCCGAATTGCGGCGAGCCGCTGGTGGTCGGAAAGGCAATGGAGATTGGACACATCTTCAAGCTGGGAAATAAATATACGAAATCGATGGGCGCGACCGTGCTGGATAAAGACGGCAAAGAAGTGATGCCGATTATGGGCTGCTATGGCATCGGCGTAGAGCGGATTTTGACGGCGGCGATCGAGCAGAACAATGATGCTGATGGCTTTTGGCTGCCGCCGCAAATAGCGCCGTTTGATGTGGTGATTACGCCGACGAATGTGAAGGACGCAGCGATTATGGGAGCGGCAGAGGAGATCGCGCAAAAGCTGGAAGGCGCGGGATTTAGCGTTCTGCTGGATGATCGCGATGAGCGCGCTGGAGTGAAATTTAAAGACGCCGATCTAGTGGGAATACCTTACCGGATAAATGTTGGCAAGAAGGTTACGGAAGGGAAAGTCGAAGTGGTTTCCCGCTCGACACGCAAATCGGAGGATGCTAACATCCCCGGCATTGAGAGTACTTTTACGCAAATGGTGCGGTCCTGAAGGAGATTGAACCCGCGGGCGTTATGGGAAAATTAAAAGGATTTATCGCACTTGGAGTGGTGGTGGCAGCGTTCTATGTCGCGTGGAACATGATTCCGCCGTACTTCAACAACTATCAATTCCAGGATGCACTGGATGACATTGCGCGCAAAAACAGTTACACGGGGCTGTCCGATGATGACATCAAGAAATCGGTGGTGTCCAAAGCAGATACTGAAGACATCAAGCTTAGGGAAGACCAGGTGATTGTCACGCGTACACAGGACGGTCTTGGAATCAGCGTAAAATATCAAATCCACGTGGATATGGTCGTTCATCCCGTTGACCTGAACTTTACGGCCAACTCGCTGAATAAACGGATTTAAAAACGGTTATAATTAGAGAAGAAAAACTTCTCAGCACCAGCAGGTAAACTCTGGCCGGCCATGAGTTCTGAGAGAAATAACTAGAGGCGCTCTCCGCCTACTTGGAACATGGCAATTAAATTAAAAATTCCTCGTGTCAAAGGCTTTCGTGGCAGCCTGAGAAACCCGTTTTTCCGGGCTGGACTCGCTGCTTTCCTCATCCTTTCTCTCGTGCTGTTCGGCGTCTTCTCGTACTACTACATCAAGTACCAGAAGATCGTCGACGCGCGCATGAGCAAGCCGATTTTTGCCAATACGGCCAAAATCTACGCTCAGCCGCGCGATGTCCGCATTGGCCAGAAGGCTGATCCGCGCGAGATCTCCAACTACCTCCGTCACGCCGGTTACACCGAAGTCGGCGAGCAGGGCAAGTCAAAGTTTGGCGTCTACAAAGTCATGAAAGACGCCATTGAGATCAAGCCGGGAGAAGAATCGTATTACAACGCTGAAGGTGCAGTGGTCCGCGTAAAAGATGGCAAGGTCGATAAAATCGCTTCTCTTGGCGATGCCGGCGATCTCACCGCTTATGAGCTTGAGCCTCAGCTTGTCACCGGCTTGTTCGATGGCCAGGCACGCTCCAAGCGACGCCTCGTCAAGTATGATGACGTTCCCAAAGTCATGGTCGACGCCGTAACTTCTATTGAAGACCGCCGCTTCTTCCATCACAACGGCGTAAATTATTGGCGGCTTATGCAAGCAGGCTGGATTGATCTGCGGCAGGGCGGCAATCGGCAGGGCGGCTCGACTATTACTATGCAAGTTGCTCGCGGCTTCTTTCTTTCTCGCGAGAAGAAGCTCACCCGCAAGATGACTGAGATCCTTATCTCCATTGAGCTTGAGCAGCGTTTCTCCAAGAAGCAGATTTTTGAGCTTTATGCCAATCAGGTTGATATGGGCCAGCGCGGCTCATTCACCATCACTGGTTTCGGGGAGGCGGCCCAGGCGTATTTTGGCAAAGACCTCAAAGACATCAGCCTGCCGGAAGCGGCCTTGCTGGCAGGCATGGTGCAGGCGCCCAGCAGTTTGAATCCATATCGCCATCCGGAGCGAGCGACAGAACGCCGCAACCTTGTGCTGGAAGCCATGGTTGAAACCGGCGACATCACCCGTGCCCAGGCTGACGCTGCCAAGGCCACTCCGCTCAAGCTTGCGCCACAAAATGTTGAAGCCAGTGACGCTCCCTATTTTGTTGATCTTATTAAGGACCAGCTGGTTAACAAATACAGTGAAGAAGATCTCAACGCGGAAGGTTACCGCATTTACACCACCCTTGACCCTACGTTGCAACAGGCGGCGGCCCAGGCGGTCGATTTAGGACTGAAAGAAGTAGATGCCCAGGTCAAGAAACAACGTACCAAAAAGGTAAAAGTCGGAAAGAACAAGTTTGAGACCAAGGTTCTGCCGGGTCCCACGCCGCAGGTCGCCTTGGTCGCACTCGATCCTCACACTGGCGAGGTTCTGGCGCTTGTTGGCGGACGCAACTACGGTTTCAGCCAATTGAATCATGCTGTCGCCAAACGGCCAACGGGATCAATTTTCAAGCCTTTCGTGTATGCTGCCGCCGTTAACAACGCTGTCACCAATGAGCAGCCCGTTTTCACTCCTGCCAGCATGGTGGACGACTCTCCCACCGCCTTTATCAACGGCGATGACGTTTACACTCCGCGGAATTACAAAGAGGAATATTTCGGACAAGTAACCGCCCAGTTTGCCCTGTCCCACTCGCTCAACAACGCCACTGTTAAAGTTGCTGAGATGGTGGGCTATGACAAAGTAGCAAACCTGGCCCGGCTCGCCGGGATTTCATCCGTCCGCGCAACGCCTGCCATGGCCCTGGGGTCGTATGACGCTACTCCTATGGACATGGCTTCTGCCTACACCATCTTTAGCAATGATGGCCAGCGTATTACACCCATCATGGTGCGCTCCGTCCGAGATGCCAACGGAGATGTCATCGACAACTATCAGCCGCAGAAGACGCAGGTGCTTGATCCACGCGTAGCGTACGTAATTACTGACATGATGCAGGGCGTCATTAATAACGGTACCGCGGCAGGCCCCTCCGGAGTCCGGGCGCGCAAGTTTACCGCCCCAGCGGCCGGAAAAACCGGCACCTCGCATGATGGCTGGTTTGCCGGCTTTACCTCAAACCTGCTCTGCATCGTATGGGTGGGTTACGATGATTACAGTGATATTCACCTGAGCGGTGCGGCCATTGCGTTGCCTATTTGGACCGAGTTCATGAAGCGCGCGGTCGATCTGCCGAACTATTCAGATACAAAACCGTTCGCTCCGCCCCAGGGCGTGGTCGAATTAACCCTGGATAAGGCGACGAACCAGATTGCCACTCCGTCCTGCACGGACGACTACACCACCGCTTTCATCGATGGCACCCAGCCTACCCAGACCTGTGAGCAGACGGCCCACGGCAATGTTTTCCAAAGAATTTTTGGCATTGAGCCCAAGCCAACAGCCACCCCACCGGCGTCTAATGTAGGTAGCGGCAGCTCAGCCCAGGGCCAAGGGCAACCCGCCGCTGTAAACCAGAGTTCGTCCCAGGGGCAGGACCAGGATAAGAAGAAAAAGGGCTTCTGGGGCAAGATTTTTGGTGGTGGCAAAGACGACAATAAGGACGATAATAAACAAATCAAGCCTGCGGCCACCCCCAGTCCGGGCAAGGGCAGGCCGCAATAAGGAGGCCCTTATGGGTCGCTTCTGCAGCTTGCTAAAATTTTTCGGTATAACGGTTTTCGGTATAGCGATTATCGGCATATTGTTTTTCTCCGTGCCTTTACGGGCACAGGAGCCTTCCAGCACAGAATCGCCTTCCCAGGTACGCGTGCCTCCTCCGCCGGAAAATGCTGATCCGGTTGAACTGGAACAGCAAGGCGACCAGTTGCGCGCGCAAAAAGCCTATCTTGATTCCATTGACTATTATCGGGCGGCCATGAAAACGGCGGACAGCGCCATCCTGCATAACAAGGTTGGCATGTGCCTCCTGCAATTGCGTCGCGATTCCGAAGCCAAAAAGGAATTTCAACACGCCATCAAGGAAAATAAGGAATACGCCGAGGCCTATAACAATCTTGGCGCACTTTATTACAACCTCAGGAAATATGGCGCGGCCATTAGGGAATACAAAAAAGCCATCAAGCTCAATGATGACAGTGCCAGCTTCCATAGCAATCTGGGCGGCGCGTACTTTTCGCAAAAAGATTTTGATCGCGCTTCCCGCGAATACCAGCGCGCCATTCAAATCGATCCTGATATTTTCCTGCGCCAGTCCTCGGCCGCGGCCATTTCCATCCGCCTGGTGGGATCGAATGATCTCGGTCACTTCCATTATGTAATGGCGCAGATGTACGGCCAGCACGGCGACCTGGAGCATTGCCGTTTCTACCTGAGCAAGGCCAATGAAGAGGGCTATCCGATCAAGGGTGCTTTGCGCGACAACGAATTTGCCGGTCTGCGCAAGAAGCCCGAATTCGTGACGTTTCTGCACTCGCTCAAGCCGCCACCCTCAGGCAATAACTGATTGGCGAAGAGAGTTAGTTTAAAAGCTGGAATCCCAGATCCCTGCTGCGTTCGCAAGATGGCTTTCTGTTTGGATGCTCTTGTACGTGGCAAAGGTCTCACCCCCAAGACCTGCTGTCCCAACTTCAAGGGCGAGCCTTGGTGAGCCGGAGAAATGTGAGGGACCAGCTCCGCTGCTGGCAGGGAACATGATGATCTCGACTCGCCACAGTGGTTTTAACGGATGGGGATTGGTGACGGCAAGTTACTGATTAGATGGCGCGCCCTGAGAGATTCGAACTCCCGGCCTTCTGATTCGTAGTCAGACGCTCTATCCAGCTGAGCTAAGGGCGCGCAGGTTACAGAAGCAACTTAACCATTTTAGCAAAGCTCCTCAAATCTGTCCCCCTCTGGGTTGGCGGGAAAGCCAGAACAGCCTGATGAGAACACCGATCCGTATGCCAAGTGGCTGTTACTTCGATGCGCAGTTTCAGAAAATTCAATCTCCTTCCAGGATTCTGTTAATATATGCGTGTCACGGTGAGTTAAGCTCCCAAAGGCAAGCTCACTAAGATTGTGAAGGATCAGGGCAAAGATGTTCTTGGTTTCTCATAGAACGTTGCGAGGTATGGTTCTTGGCCTCATGTTTTTTCTGGCCGGAACTTCATGCTGCTGGTCCGACTCCTACGATCCGGATCCCTACGACAATATCCCGCCTTTGATTACGGTTGATTTCAATTACGTGGTGCCCAGCGCAGTTATTGTGCGTGCTCCCAGGATCCAGGTGAAGTCTCCGCAACGCATTGTTGTAACGTTCAGTGGGCCGCAAAATATTGCAATGCCACCACTCTTTCTCAACACTCGCACCGCTTCTCCGCTCGGCCAGAGCCCCTCGAATCTAGTGATACCCCTAAGACGCTAGAGCTTTCATTCGAGCTCTTGAGCTGAAGCACTGCTCCGAGTTCGCCCAGAGTCAATTCAGAAATGCATTGGCAGAACTAATCCATGCAATGCGGATGAGTTTTGCCAACACATTCACCCGACAGATGCGAGGCTTTCTCGCAAAAATACCGGGCCATTCTGAACGTGCTCATCAGGCAACGATTTTAAATACAGCAAGCTCAAGATTGATTTCTTCATCACTCTTTGCGGGGTGATGGAGAGTGCCGGAATCGGGCTTCCGGCAAAAGTCGGGTACCGGCACTGGTTGCCGGCTGGGCACCGCGCATCAGCCAAACGCCAGGTTTCGGTGCCCGACTTTTGACATTCCAAGTCTTGCAAGTAAACAAACTGCAGCAGCAATCCCGACCTAAACGGTACTTAGCCATAAACGGGACTGCCGGATCGGCAAAACGGCAGCCCCAATTTTTTGTCGGCATAAGGCAGACCTGCCATGCCCCATCGCGAAAGCCCTGGTACATAGACCCCCGATTGTTTACTTTCAATCTCTTCAGGTCCAAGATTACGTTCAGCGAATCGCGCAGATGGCCCGCAATCCGCAGGTATGCAGTCTGCGCTGGCCGGTCGCTCCTATCCCTGATAAGGAGCACTGCGCACGCAAAAAGCGATGGCAACCTCTATCCACACCACGACGACTCCTGAGGCAACGCTTGCCCAGGACAAGCTTGCGTCGAGCGGACGGCGTCGGCTGGAGTCGCTGGATGTCTTCCGCGGGCTGACCATCGCAGGCATGATCCTGGTCAATAATCCCGGTGGACCTTCTTATTGGCCACTCGATCATGCCGATGAACTGATGAGCGCGCACTCGGTGGGCTGGTATGCAGGGAAGTGGTGGGTGGAAGCGAACGGATGGACGCCGACGGACCTGATTTTTCCGTTCTTTCTTTTCATCGTCGGGGCATCCATGGCGCTGTCATTCGCGGCGCGGCGCGCGGGCGGGGACGCGCGACGGGACCTCATGAAGCACGTTGCGCGGCGGAGCTTGCTGATCCTGCTCATCGGCTACGCAATCCGCATTCTGCCCTATGTTGATTTTGCCCACATGCGGTATCCAGGCGTTCTGCAGCGGATCGCCGTGGTGTATTTGTTCGCGTCAGTCATTACGCTGTGGACCTCAACCCGAGGCCGCGTTCTTTGGATTGCCGGTCTGCTCATTGGATACTATGCCGTAACGCGGTTCGTCCCAGTTCCGGGATGCGATCACGCGGCATGGTTTACGCAAATACAAACTCAGCATTGCACGCTGGCTGGATGGATTGACCGCAAGCTGATGCTCGGGCATCTATACCGCCGGGATTTTGATCCAGAAGGATTGCTGAGCACCTTTCCCGCGATTGCAACCACGCTGCTGGGCACGCTGGCTGGAGAATTTCTGCGCGGCGAAACAAGACTCCGTCACAAACTCCGCGGCCTTATTATCGCCGGAGTCGCGGGCGTGGCCGCCGGTTATGCGTGGCATCCATTGTTCCCAATCTCCAAGGCGCTTTGGACGAGTTCGTACGTGCTCTTTACCGCCGGGGCCGCATGCCTGCTGCTGGCGCTTTGCTGGTGGCTGATTGAGATGCGGGGCTGGCGTGTGTGGTCCAGGCCGTTCCTGTGGCTGGGCTCAAACGCGATCATGGCTTACGCGCTCTCCACGTTTATCGGCAAGCTGTGGTCGATTATCAAGGTGGCTGGTGGAATCACGATACAGACCTGGATTTATGAGCACTGGTTCGAGCCGTTGGGACGACCGAAGAATGCGTCGCTGGCCTTTGCCCTCTGCTATGTGGGAATCTGGACATTGCTGGCATGGGGCTTGTACAGGAAGAAGATTTTTATAAAGGTTTAGCGGCTAGCAATTCCGCACGTGCGCGTTGCATCCCAGAAACAATTCATCACACTCACCAGTGCGCTTCCTCACAGACAGAACAGATGAATGCGGGGAGACTACCGCTAGGCCGGC
Source organism: Candidatus Angelobacter sp. (assembly GCA_036515395.1). Classification (GTDB taxonomy): domain Bacteria; phylum Acidobacteriota; class Terriglobia; order Terriglobales; family Acidobacteriaceae; genus Angelobacter. The sequence continues at coordinate 99 of DATBVH010000219.1, read as the reverse complement.
GAATCCACCGCAATGTAGTCAAAGTATTCCCGCGTACTTCCTTCTGCGCCTGGAAAAGGATATTTGTTCAGCAAATGATAGCCGCTCTTGGGCGCGCCC
>DATBVH010000218.1:0-2717 GCA_036515395.1 Candidatus Angelobacter sp. | reverse complement strand
AATCAGCTTTATGCCCGCAAATCGCTTCAACGGATACAAAGACTTCGGCGTAGGAATCGGGCTCCGCATTCCTCATTACAACCATATTTTTGAAAAGAAGCCTGTCGTCGACTGGTTTGAAATCATCTCTGAAAATTACATGGTGGAAGGCGGCCGCCAGCTCCAGGTACTGGACCAGATTCTTGAGCGCTATCGCGTGGTGCAACACGGCGTTTCCATGTATTTTGGCTCCGCCGAGCCGCTCAACCGCGAGCATCTCCGTCGCCTGAAAAAGCTTGTCCGCCGCACCAATACGCCATGGCTTACTGACCATCTCTGCTGGGGCAGCGTGGATGGACGCTATTCCCACGATCTGCTGCCGATGCCTTATACCTTTGAGGCGGCAAAACGCACGGCGCAAAAAGTGCGCGAGGCGCGCGATTTCCTGGAAGTGCCTATCGCGGTGGAAAACGTTAGCAGTTACGCTGAATACCACGTTTCAGAAATGACGGAGTGGGAATTTCTCAACGAAGTAGTGGAACAAGCCGACTGCGGCATCCTGCTTGACGTCAACAATATTTACGTTTCATCCCGCAATCATAGTTTCGATCCGTTTGAGTATCTGCGCAGTGTGCCTGCGGAGCGCGTCGCCCAGATTCACATAGCCGGACACTCCAACTACGAAAAATATATTCTGGACACGCACGACCATCCGGTTCTCGATCCCGTGTGGCAGCTTTACGCCAAGGCAATTGAAATGGTTGGGCCCACCGCAACTCTGCTGGAGTGGGACGATCACATCCCGTCTTTCGATGAAGTTCATAAAGAAGCATTGAAAGCGAAACAATACATCCCAGCCAGTGCAGCGGTGGCATCATGAGCCACGCCCCTATGAATCCGGGTCCTATGGACTTAGAACAGTTACAGCGCGCCGTCTTTGACGTAGTGCGGCAGCCGCTTACAGAAGATGAGCGCATGCGTGAGCAAACGCTCGATGGCCGGTCGACAAAAGCGATTGCGGAAGAGATCGTAAAACCCAATGACCGGTTGACCTCAGTCGAGCGCCTGGAAATCTATAACCGTGTTTACTGGTTCCGGCTTTTATCGTCCCTCGCAGACGATTTTCCCGGGCTGCGTGCCGTCATTGGACAGGAAGCCTTTGACAAGGTTCTTCTCGGCTATCTCACCGAGATGCCATCGGTTTCATACACGCTGCGCGATCTCGGTTCTCGGCTTGAACCCTGGTTACGTGCGCATCCTGAGTTGATTTCTAGCAATGAGCGCATGGCGCTGGACATGGTGCGGCTGGAATGGGCCGACATCGAAGCCTTTGACGCCGCTGAGTACCCCATTCTCAGCCAGGCCGAACTGGCCAGCCTGGGCGAAGATCCTGTGTTCCATCTGCAGCCATATCTTCAACTGCTCGATCTCGCTTATCCGGTGGACGAACTTCTGCTGAAGGTACGCGAAACTGAAGACCCGGAAACCGACATCTCCAGCAACGTGGTCATGATGGACCATTCCGATTCCGCACCGCGCAAGCAACTACCTTTGCCCAGGGGCAAAAAAGTATTCCTTGCCGTCCATCGCCAGGAGAACATCGTCTATTTCAAGCACTTAAAGCCGGAGGGCTTTGCTTTGCTGCGCGCTTTGCAGCAGGGTCAACCGCTCTCACAAGCAATTGAAACGTCGGTCAACTGGTCAGGGAAAAAACTGGAGCGCGTGATGGAGCAGTTGCATGACTGGTTCGCTAACTGGTCGCAGCTTGGCTGGTTCTGCCGTCCGCCGGAAAAAGAAGCTCAACCATGAATGCCTTAATGCAAAAAGCGGAAGTAGCTTACGGCTGGTTTCTTAGGGCCGCCAACTCCCTGCAATCACCTTTTCTGCTCCTGATTCGTGTTTATTGGGGATGGCTCTTCCTCCAGAGCGGCATTGGCAAGTTCGGACATATCGATAAAGTCGTCAGCTTCTTTACCGACCTGGGCATTCCAGCGCCAACCTTGAACGCTTATTTCAATGCCTCTCTTGAAACCGTTGGCGGCATTCTGTTGATTCTCGGGTTGGCGTCGCGGCTCATCTCCGTCCCTTTGCTCATCAATATGATCGTGGCCTATATCACTGCAGACCGGGAAGCGTTTACTTCTTTCTTCTCCGAATCGGGAAAGTTTTTCAGCGCGGACCCATTTCCATTTCTGCTGGTATCGCTGCTGATTTTGATATTCGGCCCAGGCAAGTTCTCCGTCGATACGCTTGTTCTTGCCTACCGCAAGAAACATCCTCCGACAGCCGCGGCTGCTGCATCCAACTGAAGCAGATGGTACTCTGTTCTCCATGGGATTTCGCCGTCTCAGTCTGATTTTTTCGATGGCTGCGGTCGCTCTTCTGGCGCTCCCGCTAAAAACCTTTCCAGCACAAGAGAACACTGCCGATGCTGCAACGCTGAAAATTTCCGGCGCCACAATTGACGTGACGCTGCCTGATGGCCCCATGAAGCTTTCCCGCGACGAGTTGCTGGGCTGGGTAAAAAACTGTGCTTCCACCGTCGCCGATTACTACGGGCACTTCCCTGTTCCGCACCTCACGCTGAAAATGCGCAGCACGTCCGGTTCCGGCATACGCCACGGAGTCACATATTCCAAAGATGGCGGACTGATTTTGATCAGCGTCGGCACCGATACCGACATCGCAGCCACCAAAGAAGACTGGGTGCTCGTCCATGAAATGATCCATCTGGCGTT
>DATBVH010000217.1:0-2849 GCA_036515395.1 Candidatus Angelobacter sp. | reverse complement strand
AGCCGCTCCCGCCTGCATGCGCGCCTTGAGCCTTCCGGTAAACATCAGCCCCAGCATTCTGAAATCGCTGATTAACGACCAGAACGGATGGCCAAACGTCGCGGGCTTATTGCCTTCAATCAGGAAGTGGCCAATCCAAGCGAATGCGTAAGACACCACCGGCCACAGCAGCGCGTACCAGGGATGGCCAACGGCAAAAGCCACAATCAACGTAGCCAATCCCAATAATGTGCCGACTGCATGCATCGCCCGGTTGCGTGCATCGCTGTGCTCGTGAAGATAGAAGGTGAAAAAGTCTTCGTAACTGGCAAATTCCTGTGGCGGCATCTATTTGTCCTCAGGGCTGCGGTGGCGGAGTTTGCAGGAGCTCAATGGGAGACTCATGCCCCTCAACCAGCATTTCTAATTTATCGTATTTCCACACGCCGTCAGTTTTTTTCGCGAGGACGTAAACAGTACCGCGGTGAAGACTGCCCTTCAGAGGGATAGCCAAATCGGCATCGCCGGAGCTTCCCGATACATTGATGTTGCCGGAAAGATACCAGCCCGGCGCAATCGGTGTTCCCAACTCACGCACCACATCAGGATTGCTGCTGGCAACGGAGACCGCGTGCTGGTAGGGCTCGCTCGATTTCAGCAGTCCGAACACAAAAGTGACCAAGCCGCCGACAAACAGTGTGAGTAACAAAACCAACCCGAGAATCAGCGTGGGAATAAACCACTTCCAGTTACGCGCAACCCAGCTCTTTGGCAAAGCCAATGGGGGCGGCGGAGGCGCTGGAATGTAGCCGGAATTCATGAAGGCGAATTCTACTATGAGCGGTAGAAAATGCCTTGGCGAAATACCGCGGCTGCGCCGATCAGGTGTCCCGCTCTCGTCCTTGTATTCTTCTACCTAGGCGGCCTTTTTGGCGGGCCGGATTTGATCCATGGTGCACTGTTCCGGCTTCTTTTCCGGACGCCAGCGTAGAAACTTGGTCCCGTGACGGAAGCGCCCGCCAGAGAAGTGGTCGTACTGGAACTCGCCTACCAGTTTGGGATTGAGTGGAAACCACTCCGTGTCACGGGCATCGCGCGTCCAGCGGCTGGGACCGCCCGGAGCCTTGCCGGAAAAGCCTTCGCCGCCCATAAGCGGTTTAAGAATCGACTTCAACTTGCTGCGCTCTTCCCGAGTAAAGCTTGAGCTGAAACCAATGTGGTCGAGCTCGCCATTCCTGTTGTAAAGACCCAGCAGCAGCGAGCCCACTTCTTCCGTTGGCCTCTTGTTAGAAGCAGTCGACTTAGATTTTGCCTTGGAATTTTTATCTTCGTCTGCTGAAGCCTTTGCTCGCGCCCAGCGAAAGCCGCCGACTACGCAATCCGCGGTGCGAATGCGTTTGATCTTGACCATGCCGGTTCGCTCGCCGGACATATATTCGCAATCCAGGCGCTTGGCGACTACGCCATCCCATCCGCTGGCTGCGCCTTCGCGCATCCACTTTTCCGCCGTAGCGAAATCAGAGTTGGCGGGTGAAAGCATGATGCGCTGATCGACATGCTCCAAAGTTGCATGTGAATCTGCCTTCTTGCTGCGCTTGCGATCAGGCTCATCTGCGATGTTGGTTTCTGCAAATTCCTGCAGTGCCATTCGCCGGGCTGAAAGTGGATTCGCGACGAGCGATCGGCCTTTTGAATCGACAAGAAGATCAAAGACCATATATGTTGCCGGTGTTTCCTGCGAAAGACGCTGGATTCGGCTGGCAGCCGGGTGTATGCGCTGCAAAAGCGCGTCAAAATCCAGACCTGCGCCGCTGCGGATAACAATTTCACCATCCAGCACAAACTTGCTTGGGGGTAATGCATGCAAGGCGGCAACAATCTCAGGAAAATAGCGGCCCAGGGGCTGACCAGCCTTGGACTGCATAACCAATTCGTCGCCCTGGCGAAATGCCAGACAGCGGAAGCCATCCCACTTTGGCTCATAGAGCCAGCCGGATTCATGTGGCAATGAATCTACTGACTTAGCTTCAGCCGGCGGGTAGGGCGGCTGGATCGGCAGATTGATTTTGGGAAAAGCCTGGGTGAGCTGCTCAGCGGGAACGGCGGCAGATTCAACGTCGGCAGATTTACGTTTGCGTGGCGAGGCCATGCCAGTTTGATGCGGAGCGCCAGCACTGGCGTAGTCCCATCCGCCAGCCGTGGTTAGTGAATAACCCGGCCCCAAGAGTAGAACGCGGAAAGCAGGATCATCTCAACGATAGCCAGCGCATAAAAAACCATTCTTACTCGTTTATTGTTTGCCATATTTTAAGAATGGCAGTCTCGCATATCCTTGCAGGCCAATTACTTAAGTTTTGTAAACGCAGTTCGTCCCCTGGCTGGAAATGGCGCGAACTTGCCGTTGATTTAGGGTTTTTACCGGTATTTCTTGCCTGTTCACCCCTTAGATTCGTCTGGTTTTAGCTGATTGTTTCAGGATGGCAGCCGTCCTATAATCGCCTTCCTCTGGCAGTTTTCCCAAGCATCAGGTTGGATAAAAGGTGTTTGGCCTTCAGTGAGGTGGCGTAAGCCGCCAGAAGCTGATATCTAGAGTGTAACCCGATGAAAAAGCACCTATTTACCATCCTGATCGGCGCCGCGTCGATGGTAACTGGAAGCCCAGCCCGAGCCCAGAACATCGTTGCCACTCACGATGCCTATGGCCACACGGTATGGGTCGCCAGTGACGAGGCCAAGCCTCAATCCGAACCGCAGGCCACCGCTCCTCAATCCGTTGTTCCTGAAAGCGTTATTCCTCAGAACCAGAAAGCCCAGCAGACAGCGCCTGTAACCACGAAGCAGCCTGCTGTCGTTGCTCACGTGGAAGCTTA
>DATBVH010000216.1:0-5124 GCA_036515395.1 Candidatus Angelobacter sp. | reverse complement strand
TGAAGAACATTATTTCTTCAGGCGCGTTCAAATTGAAATACCGCATCACGGTGAATCCTCCGCTTACCGACGCCGACACGCCGGATATTCTGGTGGAGTTCGCTGGCCCGGATAGCCAGCTGCTGCTGGAGCGCGGTGGAGAAGTCTTGCGGTCGTTCGAGGTGCTCACCCACGAATCTCTCCATCTGCATGCCGAAGACCATGACAAAGTCAGTTTTGATTGCAAAGGTTATCGCGCTGCCCGCCAGCAGGAATTGAAGCTCGCTGCCCAGGTGGCTGCGGATCGCGTATTGCAGAGCGGTGTGCCATATTCATTTGCGCCAATGTCCTCGCGAGAGCGCCGCCTGATTCATCTGGCGTTTCGCGACCACGCTTCTCTGGCAACGCAGAGTGAAGGCGAAGGCGGACGCAGGTACGTGGTGCTCTATCCTAAGGATTACAAGCCAGCAAGGGCATCGCGGCGGTAATAGTTTTCGTCTTTTAAAATCACACCCAATAAACCGCATTCAGCTATGATGTGCGTGAATCGCTCGCCAATGGTGCATTCTCTTTGACAGCACAGGGGCGATTTGAAAACCAAGCGACAGGAAATAAAAATCTTATGTCTACAACCGTGACCATGATCGGTGATGTTCCCATTTTTGGATTGCTTGACGACGAAGAGCGCGAAGCTCTGGCCCAGCTAATGGACTGCCGCGACTTCAAAGCCGGCGAAACAATTTTTCACTACGGCGATGCCGGAGGCGAAATCTTTATCCTGCGCTCCGGACGCGTTGAGCTTTTCATTGAAAATACTGAAGGGGAAAAGATTGTTCTCTCAGAGAATGAAACCGGCGACGTTATTGGTGAGCTATCTTTTCTGGATGGCGGCGCGCGCACCGGCACCTCAGTGGCCCTTGAAGAGACGCAGATGCTAGTCATGCATCGCGACCGATTGCTGGAGTTTATCGACAAGCATCCGCATGCGGCTATGGATCTGCTCACTGCCGTGGGACGCCGTCTGCGCGCTACCGACGAGCTTTTACGCACACAGGTTTCCCGTAACCCCAACCTGGAAGACGAGGAAAGGCTGACTTTTGGTCAGCGCATCGCAGATAAGGTAGCCTCTTTCGGCGGATCGTGGACGTTTATCATCATCTTCGGCGTCATACTTGCCATTTGGGTCATCCTGAATTCAACGGCCCTGCTCAGAGACCACTTTGATCCATACCCCTATATTCTGTTGAATCTATTTCTATCGATGATTGCGTCCGTGCAGGCGCCAGTGATCATGATGTCGCAGAATCGGTTATCGTCAAAAGACCGGTTGAAATCAGACCTGGATTTTGCCGTGAACCTGAAGGCCGAGCTGGAAGTGGCGCATCTCCACCGCAAAGTTGATCATATTTATGAGCGGCTTGAGGAGCATTGGGCCCGGTTGGAAAAAGCAACTGGCAAATAGCAGTTAGCAATTGGCACATCTACAGCCCGCGCAAATCCAATCGATGGCAGGCGCGAAGGTTGATAGCAAAAGATACTCAGGCTAAATGCCAATTGCTATTTGCTAATTGCTCCAATGAACCTCGACGATACCATTGTCGCCATTGCCACGCCGCCGGGCCGCGGCGGTATTGGCGTGGTTCGCCTGGCGGGCCCGGAAGCGCACACGATTGCCTGCTCCATGCTGCGGCTGAAGCATGAGCTTGCTGCTGGTCGGGCCGTATTTGGTGAAGTGATTGAGCCTGCAACGGGAGAACGCATCGATGAGGGGGTAGTTACGTTCTTCGCCAAGCCGCATTCTTATACCGCTGATGATGTCATAGAAATTTCTGCGCATGGCGCACCCATAGTCCTGCGGCATATTCTCGAACTGGCCACGAGCCGTGGCGCCCGCCTGGCGGAGCCCGGCGAGTTCACCATGCGGGCGTTTCTCAATGGCCGCATTGATCTCACGCAGGCTGAGGCTGTCCGCGACCTGATTGAGTCGCAAACGCTGTACCAAGCCAAAGTCGCGGCGCAACAGCTGGAGGGGTCACTCTCACGCAGGTTGCAGCCGATCAAGCGCAAGCTGGTTGAATTGGTGGCCGTGATGGAAGCCGGTATCGACTTTGCTGAAGACGATGTTTCAGTCCTTCCCGCCACTGAGATTTTGTCCCGGCTTGAAGAAGTGCGGGTTCCGCTGGAACAGCTTCGCGCGTCTTTTGCTTACGGCAAGATCGTGCATGAAGGCCTGACGCTGGCGATTGTGGGACGGCCAAACGTAGGCAAATCAAGCTTGTTCAACCGCCTAGTGGAACACGAACGCGCCATAGTGACGGCTACTCCCGGCACCACGCGCGACTTGGTCACGGAGACCGTCGCTCTCGGCGGCATTCCCATCAAACTGGTGGATACTGCCGGCATCCGCCACTCTACTGACGAAGCGGAGAGCATCGGTATTTGCAAATCATATGAAGCGCTGAGCGAAGCCGATCTGGTTCTGGTGGTGCTCGATAGTACGCAGGAGATTTCTGCCGAAGATCGCGAACTGCTGGGGGTCGGCAGCAAGCGCCACGCATTGGCGGTGGCCAACAAATCTGATCTCGCTCCCTATGGCCAACTGCAGCTCGCCAACTTGCAAGTCTTCAGGACATCCGCTGTTACAGGTGATGGGATTGAAGAACTTCGCGCGGCAATTCTGGAACAAGTCTCCGGCCACTCTATTCGCGGCGAGCAGGAAACCGGTTTTCTTACCAATATCCGGCACCAACGATTGGTGGAAGAATCGCTCAGCTGTATTGACGCGGCGTGCCAGGCCGTCAAGCGCAGCATCCCACATGAGATGATCATGCTCGATCTTTATGGCGCGCTGCGCCCGCTCGACGCGATCACTGGCGAGACCACGACCGACGACATTTTGAATTTGATTTTCAGCAGCTTTTGTATTGGTAAGTGATGCCGATTACAGCACCGTCGCGCTAACGCTCAAAATCCCCTGAATCTCTGCTGGATCGTCTCGTCCTTTCTGAAATGTGACACCCGGCAGCTTGGCGTAGGTATTGGCCAGGCGGATTTCCTTTACTTCAAAAAAGCGCGTGCCATCGCGGCCGATGCGCTCGTCATACGTCACGCCAGTCAGATAATACGGATGCCCACGCCACAGCAGCAGCGTCACTTGTTGCAACTTCAGGCCGGCAATCACATTATCGACATTTACCGGGGGCCCAGGCACAAAGTGGATTTCCAGACGAACGTGCCGGCCATCATCTAAAACAAAATCACGGTTCACTACCAGCTTCATCGCGTCGATGCTTGGCATATCGTCCACACACAGCTCGCCGCCATTCAGGCGCATGACCCAGAAGCTCTGATCCAGTGGAACATTCTGCTGCTGCAGCATGGTTTCGAGACCGGCAGCCATGGCCCAGTTTTCACAGCTTTGTTTAGCTGTATTCAGCTTTGTCTCGGCGGCAAGATTTGCGGTCTGGTCCGGCTTAAGGTAGTACTGCTGGCCCTGTTTCTGGTCGGCAGCTTGCAGTGACAGCGCGACGAGCAGGAAAAAGACTGCGAAATGTGGCCTGCCGCGCATGGATAATGCAAGTGTAAGCTGATTTTTGCGCTTTCATCGGCAGGATTTGGCGCGTGTTCTTACTTTGCCAATGCGGCCATGGCTTTGCGGAAGAGCGAATCGAAGCTCTGCCCGGAGACATTGCCCAGCGTGGCCAGCGCCCGCTCCGCCATGGCTCGCTGATAACCGAGGTTGACGAGCGCTGAAATCACGTCTTCTTCCACCGGCGAAGCCGCAGCAACGGTATCAGGCGGGACGCCGAAGCCCTCCAGCTTGTCACGCAGTTCCAGGACCATGCGTTCAGCCGTTTTCTTGCCGATACCCGGAACACGGGTGAGCGACGCCACATTGTTGCCTTTGATGGCGGCTATCATGGCGTCCACTGGCATGCCGCTCAGAATGGTGATGGCCAGCTTGGGGCCGATGCCACTCACGCTCAGCAGCTTTTCAAATAATTGCTTCTCTCCGATGCGCAGAAATCCGAAGAGCGCCAGCGTGTCTTCCCGTACGTGCGTATGGATAAAAAAAGATACTTCGACGCTCAATGCCGGCAGTTCGGAGAATGTAGGGACGCTGATGGTCACGTCATAGCCCACGCCACCGGCGTCGACAATCGCCTGGTTCGGATGCTTCGAAATAAGCTTGCCCCTGAGATGTGCAATCATTTTTTTCTGTCGCTACGTTCCAACCGCTCAACGTCTTCGCGTTTCACCAGAGCGACCTGCTCCTGATGCAGCGCGCTCGGCACGCGAGTCGGCCTCGCGCGATGATAAACAGCTTGGATGCTGCGTGAAGGTCACCGTAGCGGCGACCCAACATTTAACTCCTGCGCTTGTAAAAAATGTTGAACTGAAATCCCGGATTTGGCGGGAACAATGCAGCAACTTTTTTCAGGCGCTCAGCCAGTGCTGACGGAGCCAATAACGGGTAATCGCGTTCGCGCAGCTCGTAATAATCCACGTCAAGGCAAAGTGAGAGCAGGTAAATGGCAATGGAGTCACAAAACGCAGCGGCCAGATAGTCTGACTTGGCTTTTTCGTCCACGCGGCCAGAGCTGCCGGTCTGCGCCATTTTGCGAAATTCATGAGCGTCAAGACTCGTTTCACCGCGAACGTTGGCTTTTGCCTGTGACCACACCAGTTCGGCAAACTCCGGTGACATGCCCGCTTTGTCTACGAATGCGTGACCCACATTGATGTAGAACTCAAAAGCAATGGCGAATCGCTCATCCAGCAGTCGAGTGGAGATAAAGACACACTGCGAGTTGCCGGAATCGATATTGCGATGGCAGATGGCCCCTTCCGGCGGTGCGCCATCAAAGCGCTCTGCGACCATCGTCTTATCGCCATCGCTAATCGTGAGCGGCACAAAGTAAAAGGCTTTTCGCTCCAGCGCTGCCGCGATTGGGCGCGGCACAGCGCCGATGATCCGCTCCAGATCGTCGGAAGGAAGCATGACTTCGCCCGACGTGGTATAGCAGATACCGTTGGGGGCCTGGTTGACTCGCGCGTCGCGAATAATTTCCTGCGCGGTGCGGAGTTGCGCATTGACTGCCTGACTCACGCTATTATTCTAACGTACAGTCGATTTATCGGAAG
>DATBVH010000215.1:0-2664 GCA_036515395.1 Candidatus Angelobacter sp. | reverse complement strand
TGAGACCGGCGTGCTTTAGCCTATTGAAGAAATCGGCCGCCTCTGCCGCGAGCACGCCGTGCTTTTTCATTCGGACGCCGTGCAGGCGCTGGGCAAGGTGCCGCTGGACGTGAATCGCGCCAACCTTGATCTGGCTTCTCTGACGGCGCACAAGCTATATGGGCCCAAAGGTTGTGGCGCGCTTTACGTGCGCCAGAACGCAGCGGCGCGGCTGGTTCCATTGATTGACGGCGGCGGTCATGAGAACGGATTGCGTTCCGGCACGCTCAATGTTCCCGGAATCGTCGGGTTTGGTAAAACCTGCGAGATCGCACAGCAGGAAATGCCGGAAGAGAGTTGCCGCCTGGCGGGGCTGCGCAACCGCCTGCGTGATCGCCTGATGGCCGGCCTGGATCAAGTAACCATCAACGGATCCATGGAGCATCGGCTACCCGGAAACCTGAATATAAGCTTTCTGCATGTTGAAGGTGAAACGCTTCTGACCGGCCTGAATGACGTCGCGCTTTCCAGCGGATCGGCATGCTCGTCCGGAAAGACCCATGCTTCGTACGTCCTCAAGGCGCTTGGCTTAAGCGACGAAGCGGCCGGCAGCGCCATTCGTTTCGGTATTGGACGCTTCAACACAGAAGCTGAGATTGATTACGTGGCGGGACGGATCATTGAGATGGTAAAGAATCTGCGGGAAGTTTCTTCGTTGAATTAATACTAAAACTCAATCTAAAATTAAACTTTTTTCCGAAGTCCCGAAGCATAGCGAGGGATCCTATTACCTTCCAGGGACTTCTATGTTTACTACGATGTCCAGCAATCTTTCTTCATTCGGTTAGTAGCGATAAGGTCCAACGGCTTTTCAGAGCACCTCATGTCCCGATTAAATTAGTGTCTTCTGTTTTCGGGTTCCATCAGGGATTTCTTATCCGATCATCCGCGCTGATTCGCGGTAAAGGCTTTTTCAATTTCAGATCACCCGACATCCAATCCCCAAATTCAGATCAGTGTCATCAGTGTTAATCCGTGGTAAGTTTTGGTTTTGCGTTTGCTTTTATCCCACTTGTCCTGCGCCTACCGGCTGCGGATCTCCGACCTTTGCCTCTCTCAAGAACTTTGCTGCTTCTTCGGGCGGCGTCGGATTGATATAGAAGCCGGTTCCCCACTCAAACCCTGCTGTCTTGGTGAGTTTGGGAATGATTTCCAGGTGCCAGTGATAGTAGTCATGCGTATTTTCCTGGATTGGCGAGCTATGGACTACCAGATTGTAGGCGGGATTATCCAGCACTCGCACGGCTTTGCTTAGCATCGTGCGCAGCATGCGCGCCAGGTTTTCAAACATGGTGGAAGGCGAGTTCTCAAATGCCGACTCATGTCTCTTGGGCAGTATCCACATTTCAAATGGGAACCGCGGTGCATACGGGCAAAGGGTCACAAAGTCCTGGTTTTCGGCGGCAATCCGCACCCGCGCATCTGTTTCCTGGCGGATGATGTCACAAAAAATGCAGCGTTCCTTATTGGCAAAATAACGCTTTGCACCCTCAAGTTCTTCCACTACCTGCTTGGGCAGAATAGGCAGCGCGATGATCTGTGAATGCGGGTGCTCCAGTGACGCGCCGGCAGCTTCGCCATGGTTCTTAAAAACCAGGATGTACTTGAAGCGGCGGTCCTGCTTCAGGTCCAGTATTCTGTCCCGGAAGGCCCACAGCATATCCTCGACGCGTTTTAACGGCATGGTAGTGAGCGTTTCGCCATGGTCAGGCGTCTCGATAACAACTTCATGCGCGCCTACGCCGTTCATCTTGTCAAACATCCCATCGGCTTGCCGGTCCAGATCTCCTTCAATGCCCAGCGCCGGAAATTTATTGGGGACCACGCGCAGGTTCCACCCGATTGTGTCGGGATGTACGTTTTCGCCCGGACGGTAAGCCAATATCTCCGGCGGCGTTGTGCTTTCATTGCCGGGACAGAATGGGCAGAATCCACCCTTCATAGTGACGCGCTCACGGGAAAAATCTCCGGGACGCCTGGAGCGGTCAGTGGAAATGATCACCCATCGTCCGGTAACAGGGTCTTTTCTCAGTTCAGGCACGATTACTATCTTACAACTCTCGCGGTTCGCGGCGAAGATAGCGGCCGGCGGCGCTAGACGCGCCTGGTGTTTGCTACAATTTCGGTTTGCCTCTTCGACTCTACAATACGCTTTCCGGCACGGTGGAAGAATTTGCCCCCGCCGCGAACAACACCGTCCGTATGTACGCCTGCGGCCCCACCGTCTACGACTACGGCCATATCGGCAATTTCCGCACTTTTGTCGCCGTCGATATTCTCCGGCGCTTTCTGCGCCAGAGCGGCTTCAAGCTTCAGCATGTCATGAATATTACTGACGTGGATGACAAGATCATTCGCAATGCTGCTCGCGAAAAGAAAACCGTGCAGGAGTACACGCGCAAATACGAAGAAGCGTTTCTTGAGGACATGGGGTCTCTGAACATCGAGCGCCCGGAAAAATTGGTTCGCGCCACCGAGCATATTCAGGAAATGGCCGAATTCATCGCCAAACTTGAACAAAAAGGCATCGCCTACCGCACTGAGGATGGCTCGTATTATTTCCGCATCGCTAAGTTCCCTGAATACGGCAAGCTCTCAAAAAAAGATTTCGCAGGCATGGAAATA
>DATBVH010000214.1:0-4699 GCA_036515395.1 Candidatus Angelobacter sp. | reverse complement strand
TGATAAATCTCACCACTGATTTACAAAAAACCTAAACCTTACCGCTGATAACACTGATGACACTGATTTTCACGGATCAAAAACAGACGTTAGTTTTTGCGCCATTTTCAATCATTGAACTGGTCGAGGCATGATTGATTTGACGCGATTTACTTTCATACGTACTTCAACATTCTCTTTTCATGATCCGCTACAACTTTTCTGATCCGCGGCAATCCGTGTTGATGCGCGGTAGGATTTTGCTTTTTCAGATCAGTGTCATCAGCGTGTATCAGCGGTAAGACTTTGCTTTTTCTGAGTCTTCACTGGTTTTGCTAACATCACATCATTCATGCTTCCTCAAAGAAAACTTGGCACACAAGGACTGAAAGTTTCCGCGCTCGGGCTCGGCTGCATGGGCATGTCAGAGTTTTATGGCGCGGGCGACGAGCAGGAATCCATCGCAACCATCCACCGTTCCATTGAACTGGGCTGCACGTTTCTGGATACGGCAGATATTTATGGCTCCGGCAAAAATGAAGAACTGGTGGGGCGCGCCATCAAGGATCGCCGCCAGAAAGTTGTGCTGGCCACCAAGTTTGGCAACGTCCGCGCGCCGAACGGAGAATTTCTGGGCGTTAAGGGCACGCCGGAATACGTGAAGCAGGCCTGCGACGCCAGCCTGAAGCGTCTGGGCACCGACGTGATCGATCTGTACTACCAGCATCGCGTTGATAAGACCATCCCGATTGAAGACACCGTGGGCGCAATGGCCGAACTGGTTAAAGCCGGCAAGGTGCGCTATCTGGGACTTTCAGAGGCGTCGCCCAAAACGATTCGCCGCGCATACAAGGTCCATCCTATTTCCGCGCTGCAGACGGAGTATTCGCTGTGGGAGCGCGACCCGGAAGACGAAATTCTGGCCACCGTGCGCGAACTTGGCATCGGCTTTGTGCCTTACAGCCCACTCGGACGCGGCTTTCTTACCGGACAATTTAAGCGCTTTGAAGACCTGGCCGCAGACGATTTCCGTCGCATGTCTCCACGCTTCCAGGGAGAAAACTTCCAGAAGAACCTTGATCTGGTCAAAAAGATTGAAGAGATTGCGCGCGAGAAAAACTGTACCGCCGCACAGCTTGCCCTGGCCTGGGTGCTGGCGCAGGGTGAAGATATCGTGCCCATCCCCGGCACCAAGCGCCGCAAATACCTGGAAGAAAATCTCGGAGCTATCAACGTCAAACTCACGCCGGAAGATCTGAAGCGCATCGATGAAGTAGCTCCCAAGGGTGTGGCCGCCGGTGCGCGTTATGCAGAGCGCTCGATGGCGACGGTGGATCGATAAAAATCGGCTTTTGGCTATTGGCTCTCGGCTTTTGGCTTTTGTTGCATCGGCACTCAGAAGCGCCTCAGCCGGGGGCTTGATTACTTGTTTTTCCTGCCCATGCGCAAGATCAGCGTAAATCCCACTGTCCACATGATAAGCGCGATTATGAGGATGAAATGGGCCTCTCTCGGGTTTGCCGGCATGGGCACAGATTGAAATGGAGGATAAGAACTGACGTGCTCTTGCAGATCGTTCATGTGCGGATTAGCACTGATTATACCACGGCTTAAATGCACCGTGGCCAATTCAGGGCCAAAGTCGTACAAGAGCACTGTTGGCCAAAGACACCGAACTCGACCGCAAATTCTTTGCCGCACTGGGCCAGCGTATCCAAAGGCTGCGCAAGCGCTGCGGCTACAGCCAGGAAGACATGATCTCCTTCGGCTATACCGTCCGTTACTGGCAGCGGATCGAGGCCGGCAAACCTATTACGCTGCGTACCCTGCTGCGCATCTGCCGCATCCTGGGCACGACCATGGAGTCCGTGGTGCGTGGATTGGGTCCGGAAGCCACGAAAAGCCAGATGAAGCGGTCTTAGATCCGCGTTTATCTTTTGCCTTTCCGATCTCGTGCGATGTCGGCGATTCCGTCCCCCTCCCCCTCCCGGCCCGGCCCATCCCAGATTGGCGTAGATTTCAGAGATTAAGCTGCAATTAGAGCAGGGCTGGTCGGTTTTGGTTTAGCTAAAAGCTAAGGGCCAAGAGCTAATAGCCCAGTTTGCCATTTGCCATTTGCTCGCTACTCAAATTATCAAAGATCTATACAGCTTTCCCAGCCCTGAGGCGGTGCTAGATGGTAGGGCATTTCCCCCAACAAATTCAATCGCGAAATAGTACATCTTGACAAAGCATGCCTCAGGAAACATGTGATTTTTAGCGTGGGTTTTGGTTGATGCTGAATGCTGTCGGCTGACTGCCCCGGCGTGCCGACCCGCCGCGCGGAAGGTCCTTCCGGGCTTCCGTGTCGGACCGCCTCGGCACGAAAAAAGGACCCCCGGCGCCGGGTGCCGAGGAGTCCTTGCTCTTGTTGTTTAAGAAGCTATTACTTGAAGGGAACAAGCCGAATTTGCCGTTCTACTTGGATGGGATCGCCCCAACTTCAAAAATATGAGATGTACAATTCCCATCGCGCATGGAAGGTGCAATTTGACCTTTGGATTCGAAAATGGTGGAGCACCCTTCCGTTGTCAGCAAGACCTCATCTGAAAGGGCAACGTCATGTCTTTAAAGCATTCCAATCCTGCCGATCCATACAAGGATTACAGCACTCTCTCTTTCCGGGATCTGGTAGAAGCCCGCGATTTTTATCACCGCCAGTTGATGCGGAAGCAGAATGTAGTGGGCACGGCATTGGGCCGGACTCTGCAACGCAAACCTGGTGTGAAGAAAACAGACAAGAAGACGCTCTTTAACACCGAGGTATCCGAAACTTCAGGACCGTGTTTATTGGTTTTTGTGAAGCAATGGGCGAAAGAAAGGGACTTTGGTTCCGGCGAAGGCCAGATTCGCCCCAGCGATTTTATTCCGACTGACTTCGAAATGGCAGACGGGCGATTGGTGCCATTGTGTGTGATAGAAGCGCCTCCAGTGGAAGGCGGCCCGCCAGATCCTATAACGCCCACATTCCCAAGCAACTGGATTGGCGGCGGTTATCCGGTCATTGCTGACGTCCAAGGACAGGAGCACATAGCGTCCATAGGCGGAATGTTTACTGATGGTCATTTGGTGTATGCCATTACTAATCGCCACGTCACTGGCGCTGCGGGAGAGGTGGTCTATTCCATCATCGGTTGTGAACGCATAGCTATTGGTAAGAGTTCGCGAAAGCAGATTTCCCGCATGCCTTTTGAAGGTCTATCCCGGCTGGCCGGGCAAAGACGTATTTGTTCATATGGACATCGGGTTGATTGAAGTGGATGACGCAACACGGTGGACATCACAGATTTACGGCATCGGTTGTACTGGAAGCATGGCGGATATTAATACAGACAATTTTTCCTTGCGCCTGATCGATTGCCCAGTTCGCGCCTTTGGCTGCGCCACCGGACAGATGCACGGGCGTATTCTTGGCATGTTTTATCGCTTCCGTGCAGCTGGTGGTTCGGAGTACGTGGCGGATTTCATTATCGGTCGGGATCGGGACCAGCGGTTTGATACCCATCACGGAGATTCCGGAACGCTCTGGCTTCTTGACACTGAAGATCCGGAACGCGGATTGATGCCTTTGGCCATCCAGTGGGGCGGACAAGTGCTCAGCCAAGGCAATGGTAATGCCACTCGGCAACCTTTCGCCTTGGCAACCAACTTAAGCTCAGTCTGTCGCGAACTGGATGTGGACTTTGTTCAGGACTGGAACGCTGGTCAGTTTGAATATTGGGGGGCGGTTGGTCATTACACCATAGCATCCATGGCATGTAGCATCGTTAAGGATGCGCAGCTCAAGAAACTCATGCTGGCCAATTCTAATTCCATTAGCTTTCCCCTAAATCAGATTACAGCCAAGAACATGCAGGGTCTCAGCAAGCACCCTTTTGTTCCGTTAGCCGACGTGCCTGATATGGTTTGGAAGGTGGGACCGTTCAAACGGGGTGGCATGTCCAGCCCTGAACATAGCAATCATTTTGCCGATATGGACAAGCCCGACAGCAATGGTGAGACGCTGCTCCAGCTATGCCAGAAATCTAAGTCCAACATTGATCCTGCCGTCTGGATCAAATATTACACGGATCCAAGTGTCAAAGATCATAGCAAAGGACTGCTTCCTTTCCGCTGCTGGCAGATATATAACGAAATGGTTGATGCAGTGCAAAATCGTGACATTACCCGCTACGTTTGCGCCGCTGGAATACTTTCTCACTACGTAGGCGACGCCTGCCAGCCGCTGCATATTTCTTACATGTTCAACGGCGATCCGGCAAAGACGGAAAAAGTGAATATAACTAAGAAAGGCGTTACAACGCAGGTCGAGCAACCGGTGGGCCATGGAGTTCACAGCGCCTATGAGGATGGTCTAGTCAATTTCCACTCTCCGGAAATCATATCGGCGTTGCAAAAAGTGTTCCAAAACAAGACTCACGGCCAACCGCTGAATAAGAACAAAGGATTTGGCGCGGCCCAAGCTGTAGTAGGGCTGATGCAGAAAACTTTCATGGCCATCAAGCCTGTCGATATTGTGAATGCGTATGTTCCCATCAAGAAGCTCAAGCCCAAAGAAATTGCAGATCATCTTTGGGCGGGCTTCGGTAAGGATACTATCAACGTGATGGCGGAGGGAGCTCGTACTTTATCCATGTTGTGGGATAGCGCTTGGAAAGACGGTGGCGGTACGGCTAGCATG
>DATBVH010000213.1:0-2490 GCA_036515395.1 Candidatus Angelobacter sp. | reverse complement strand
CTTCAGCGGGGTTCAGCCAGGCGGGTGGGCGTTTGGGTGTGGCCTATTCTTTCAATGGGCCGGATACGTATGATCCGGGTGCGGAACGCACCACCTTCGACGAGGTGATACAGAAAAAGCCATCCGGAATTCTAGTTTCTGTCGCCGATCCGGCCGTGATGAAAGATTCAATCGACAGAGCTATCGCAGCGGGGATTCCCGTAATCACCATCGATTCCGACGCGCCGGCCAGCAAACGCCTCTTCTTTATCGGGACTAATAATTACCAGGCTGGGCTCACCGGCGGTAAACGACTTGCGCAGGAACTGAAGGGCAAAGGCACAGTTGCAGTCTTTACCATGCCGTCGCAGCCGAATTTGAACGAGCGTCTGCATGGGTACAAGGATGCGCTGGAAGCCACTCCCGGGATCAAGCTCTCTCACATTGTGGACATCAAGGGCGACCCTCGCATTGCGTACGATACGACGACCCAGTTCTTGGCCAATGACAAGAAAGAACACATCGACGCATTTGTTTGCCTGGAAGCACTGTCTGGAAAAGAAGTAGCGGGCGTGCTGAACGATTACAAAATGAAGGGGCGCACGATCATTGCTATGGACACGGATCCGGACACATTGCAGTGGATCCAAAAAGGCGTGATCGCGGCCACGATTTCTCAGAAGCCATACACCATGGCCTACATGGGCTTAATGATGCTGGATAATCTTCATCATGAGCCGTTGAAATCGCTCGATGCGGACTGGGCTCACGACAGCTTTTCGCCTGTGCCTGCATTTGTGGATACCGGATCGGCGCTGGTGGATAAGAATAATGTCGATGCATTCATCGCGGCCAGTAAATCGATGTCAGGAAAATAGAAAGATTCGATGAGAGTGAAAGGGAAAGGTTTAGTAAGTCTGTTTTTGTTGTGGGCTGCATGCACGGGTTCGAGCGCTCTTGACCGTCAGCCCGCGTCTGATTACCACGGGCGCCGTGAAAAGCTTGCCGCGAAATTGGAAGGCAACGTGGCCCTGGTGTTTGCCCCGCCTGAAGCCGAAGGTCCGAATGACCTCTACGGATACCGCCCGGATGACAATTTTTATTACCTGACCGGCTGGCAGGAACCCGGAGCCGCAGTGCTGATTGCGGCGGAGAAGGGGGCCACCAACAGCAATCCTGCGCGTCCGTACACGGAAATTCTTTTTCTTCCCAAGCGTAATCATTCACAGGAACAGTGGACAGGTCCAAAACTCGGCCCAGATGATACGAACGCCTCGCAGATCACAGGATTTGAACGAGTCGAGTCGCTCGACACCTTGCGCGATGAACTGGTGAAGCTGGTGCTTGGACGCAGCACGATTTATACCGACGTGCCCGCGCCTGGGGAGGATTCCAATTCAAGAGTACCGCTGCAATGGCTGCAAACCGCGAATGCGTTTCCAGTCGGCACGTCGTATGCAGACATCAGGGCATTGCTGGGTTCGTTGCGCACGGTGAAGGATGCGGGCGAGGTGGATTTGGTTCGCAAGGCGACGGATGCTTCAGTGGCGGCACAATTGGCTGCAATCCGCGCTATTAAGCCTGGTATGACGGAACGAGAAGTTTCCGCGCTGCTGCAGTACGAGTGGGGGAAGCGCGGTTGCGAGCGTCCGGCATACGCGCCGATTGTAGGTTCGGGCATGAATTCGACAGTGCTGCACTATTCCGATGATGCCGGAAATATTCAGAATGGTGATCTGGTGCTGATGGATGCAGCGGGCGAGTACTCGCTTTACGCGTCTGATATTACTCGAACCGTTCCGGCGTCAGGAAAATTTAGCGCGCGACAGCGGGAAATTTACGAGATTGTTTTGGGCGCGCAAAAAGCTGCTATTGCTGCTTTTCAATCGGGGGTGTCGCGCTTGCAACGCAATCAGCCGAACTCCATTCATGATGTAGCGGCCAACTACATCAACACGCATGGAAAAGACCTGCACGGAGAGCCGCTCGGCAAATATTTTTTTCACGGGTTGGGGCATTACGTCGGCCTGAATGTGCATGATCCTGGCGATTACTCGGTGCCGCTGGGGCCAGGAATGGTGTTCACCATTGAGCCGGGAATTTATATTCCGGAAGAGAAGATCGGTGTTCGCATTGAAGATATGTTTTACGTGGACCAGAGCGGGAAGCTAATCCGATTGACGGAGGCGCTGCCGCAAACGCCGGACGAGATCGAGAGATTGATGACGCGCAAGCAGTGAAGGTCAAAAGATTAGAACGCAGGGAAAACCCGCAGAGATCGCAGAAAAAAACGAAATCAGTACACGGATGCAAAAGTGGCATCCCGCCATGGGGCGAACTCACGTTTTTGGTATCCTAAAGCATCGTGCGGATGATCTGGTGGTTTCTGATCGTTGCTGTTGCCGCCGGGGCCGTAGTTTGGGCCGCCTTGTCCGCTTATATTCTGGTGCGCAAGCGTTTGAGAAGGGCTGCGAACCTGCCCCACGATGCGGCGCACGGGCCCGGAAACAG
>DATBVH010000212.1:0-5709 GCA_036515395.1 Candidatus Angelobacter sp. | reverse complement strand
ACCATGCTGGACAATACTCCGAAAGGAGACGCTTACACTCTGGCAGAGTATGCGACGATGTGCCGCAATGCCGGATTGGAGGCGCCGCGGCTGGTTCCGCTGGAACCAATGCCGGAGTCTCTGGTGGTGGCGAGGAAACCTTTTTGAGGCAGCCCTTTACACAGCATTTTTAGAGCAATTACACTAGCCGGTTTGACATGTATGCAGGAGAGCCTCTATGCCGGGTGTTGAGGACAAAGTAAAACAGATTATCGTGGACCAGTTGGGCGTCGAGGCAGGAGATGTGACGGCGGCGTCTTCATTTGTGGATGACCTTGGCGCCGATTCTCTGGACCGCGTGGAATTGATCATGGCACTGGAAGAAACTTTCGGGATTGAGATTCCGGATGAAGACGCGGAAAAGATTGTGACAGTCCAGAACGCGGTCGATTACATCCAGAAGAATGCAAAGTCAGTAAAGCAATAAGAGGCCCTAGGAATTTTCAGGCAGACATATTTGGTCAAAGAATTTTTGAGTACACAATAGAAGGAGACACTAAGCCTATGGCAGCAGCCGTTGAAGATAAAGTGAAACAAATTATTGTTGAACAGCTGGGAGTGGATGAAGGCGAAGTTACGCCCAATGCCTCCTTTGTGGACGATCTGGGCGCGGATTCACTGGATACAGTGGAGCTCGTCATGGCGTTTGAAGAAGCCTTTGACATTGAGATTCCTGACGAGGATGCGGAAAAGATCCGCACAGTAAAAGATGCGGTTGATTACATTGACAAGCATGCGAAAGGCGGCAAGTGATTGGCCAGGCGGGTTGTTGTAACGGGCATGGGGCTGATCTGCGCCGTGGGGCAGACCAGCACTGAGGTCTGGCAGAACATTGTTGCCGGCAAAAGTGGCGTCAGCAAAATTACCAGGTTTGATACCACGCAGTTCGCCTGCCAGATTGCGGCGGAAGTCAAAGACTTTGATCCTCTAAAATTCATCGAGAAAAAAGAAGTCAAGAAGATGGGGCGCTTTATCCACTTCGCCATGGCAGCGGCGGATGAAGCGATGAACATGTCCGGGCTCAAGATCACGCCGGAAAATGCCACACGAGTTGGCGTGCATATCGGGTCAGGCGTGGGCGGATTTGACGTGATTGAGCGCGAACACGCAGAGCTGCTGAAAGGCGGTCCGCGCAAGATATCTCCTTTCTTTATTCCGGCGGCAATCGTGAACCTGGCAGCAGGGCATGTGAGCATCCGGTATGGCGCCAAAGGGCCAAACGAGGCCACGGCCACGGCCTGCACCACCAGCGCACACGCTATTGGCGACGCTTACAAGATCATTCAGCGCTGCGATGCGGACGTGATGATTGCCGGCGGATCAGAAGCGGCCATCACGCCGATGGGCGTTGGCGGATTCGCCGCCATGCGCGCACTTTCCACCCGAAATGATGATCCGGAAACCGCGAGCCGTCCGTGGGACCGTGAACGCGACGGTTTTGTGATTGGCGAAGGCGCAGGAATCGTGGTGCTGGAAGAACTGGAGTCCGCGAAGAACCGCGGTGCAAAGATTCTGGCTGAAATTATCGGCTACGGCATGAGCGCTGACGCCTACCACATCACCCAGCCTGCGGAAGAAGGTGAAGGCGGGTGGCGCGTGATGACTGCCGCTATCCACGACGCGAAGCTTAGTCCGTCGGACATCGATTACGTGAATGCCCACGGAACATCTACGCCGATTGGCGATGTGCTGGAAACCATGGCCATAAAACGGACGTTTGGCGCGGACACAAAAATTCCGGTGAGCTCCACGAAGTCCATGACAGGACACTTGCTGGGCGGGGCCGGCGGACTGGAAGCAGGCATTACGATACTGGCGTTGCGCGACCAGATCCTTCCACCGACTATCAATCTCACCAATCCCGATCCTGCATGCGATCTGGATTACGTGCCGAATGTGGCACGGAAAGCGCCGTTAAAGATTGCGCTTTCTAATTCATTCGGCTTCGGCGGGACGAATGGATCGCTGATCTTCAAAAGGTGGGAAGACTAAAGCGTTTTGCCGCAGATGAAGGCTGATTGACGCTGATCGAGCCAAACGTGCAGCCCATGTCCTGCTACAGGTTCAAACTCGAAACCATTTTTCTGGTGACGATCCTGTTTGGCCTTTCTGCGCCTGCCACCGCTGCTCCCGCACAAAAATGGAAGGCGGAGTGGGAGCCCGCAAAGCTCGTGAATGGCTCTCCCGTGCTTTTTCGCGTGACGGCTCCTCTTCAACTTGAAGCATTACAAGGAAACTTTCTGGGACAGGAATTCTCTTTTCGCTCCAGTAAAGCATGCCACTGCTGGTATGGATTTGCAGGTGTGAGCCTGGCCACCAAGCCAGGCACCTACACGTTGCACGTCGAGGGCAAAGGCGCTGGCGAAAAAGGCGCTGCGATGAGTTACGCGGTAGCAGTCGGGGCTGCGCATTATCCCACTAGCGCGTTGAAAGTAGCACCGGGATTTGTTGAGCCTCCTAAAGAAACGCTGGCGCGGATTGAAGAAGACCAAGTTGAAAAGAGGAAAGTTTTCTCTGCTAGCGCGCCGGAAACCCTCTGGTCGGGGCGCTTTGAACCGCCTGCCGACGCCGAAGTCTCAGGCGTGTTTGGATCGGCACGCGTGTTCAATGGCGTGAAAAAGAGCCAGCACACCGGCCTGGATTTCCGGGTAAGCACGGGAACGCCGGTTGTGGCTGCAAACAGTGGAACGGTAATCCTGGCCCGGACGCTCTACTTTGAAGGGAACTGCGTGATGATCGATCACGGGCAGGGACTGCTGACGATGTATCTACACCTCTCCGAATTCAAAGTAAAAGAAGGCGATGAGGTGAAGAAAGGGCAGCTTCTGGGCCTTAGCGGCGGCACAGGACGCGCCACGGCACCCCATCTCCACTTTGCCGTGCGCTGGCGTGGTGAATATTTAGATCCGCGAACGCTGCTGGAGCTGCATCCGCCGGAAAATAGATAGTCAGTCAATTATTTGATATTCCCCGGCAAGACTCTAGAAAGGCGGGTTCATCGTTGCTGCTAATGAACGTCTGCTGCCAAAAAATAAAGCGCAGCCAGGAAGCTGCGCTTCTCACATTAGGGTAATTTTACTGTTTGGGCGGAGTGCCTGCGCTCGCGCCCTTTTTGTGGTGCTCACCTTTTTCAGCTGCGCCGACCGGGCAAGTGTCACTGATGTGGTCAATGGACGCTACCTTGAAGTGGCGTTCGCCTTTCTCTTCCTTGCCTTTACTTTCAGAGCTCTCCTTTTCTCCAATGTCGGAGCCGTTCTTAGTCCAGGAGCCGTGCAAACGCACCTTATGTCCAACGTGCTTGGTTAGATCGTCTAGGCCTCCAACTTCCACCTCTTTCTTTCCGCTCTTTAGCTCGTAAACACCTTCGTCATTGGGGCCGCTGAGACAGCCGGTGAGCGTTGCCCCGCCTGCGCCCTTTTTGGGAGCGGCTTTTTTGTCTGTTGCCTGGTCTGCGGCGCCTGCCTGGCCACTGCCTGAAGCGCTGGCCGTCTGCGCTGCCGACAAGTACGTGATTGCGAAGACTATGGTTAAACACGCAAATAGCTTCTTCATTGAGTTCTCCTCATGTTTGCAGATGCTGAACATTGCCGAGTACATAGATCACGGCCGGAGAGCATAGTGTTGCCATGGTGCAGCGAAATTTTTCAGCCCAGAATGCAGGAGCGCCAGACCCGAGCGGGTTCGCCTGATGTTGATTCATAACGGCGCGCCGTGATGGGCTTTGCAGAAAAAAAGCGTGACAGAAAATACGGCCACGCTCAAGCTGAGGAGAGCATGAAAGAACGTCTTTAGATGGGATCGGAGCCGAGTTTCAAATCCTGCAAAGCTTTTTCTGCCTCACGCATGGCCTTCTCAATTTCAGGTGATTGCAGCACGTTTCTGCCCAGAAGAGCCATGTCGCGATCAAGCGAAGCCATGTCTGCTGCAGACAGGATGCGGTTGATGTCGAGATCCTGCACCATATCTTCCGCGCTGGCGAGAGAGGCCTGCAACTCGTCAGTATCTAGATTCAGGAAAGATGAGTCGCGCGAGCCGCGGTCCGGCAGCGTTACGGTGAGCGTTTGCTCGTGCTTGTCTCGCATCACTACCAGAGTCATCTTGCCGCCAGTGCGATGGCTGCGGAGAATATGGCTCAGGTCGCTGCGGTCGGTGAGCTTTTCATTGTCGGCTTTTACGATTACGTCGCCAGCTTTCAGGCCGGCTTTTTCCGCCGCGCTGTTTTTTTCCACCGAACGCACCAGCACGCCTTCACCGTCTTTCACGCCAAAGTAGTCGCCTAATTGGCGCGTCAGGCTTTCCGTCTGCACGCCGAGCACGGAAGAGTAGGTCTGAATCTGAAACGGCAGGTCCATGCTGTTGCGGGGGAAGTCGCCTGGACGCGGGGTGGGGACAACAATGCGCGGAAAAGCCCGCGCGACGACCGCGCCGTGATCAGCCAGTTGGACATTGATTTTCATGGGCACGCCGTCACGGCTGATGCCAAGCGTGACTGTGCGTCCGGGCGGCACTTCACGGATCAGGCGGCGAATCTGCTCTTCACTTTCAATCGCTGTGCCGTTGAAATCGAGAATTACATCGTGCTCGCGGAGACCGGCTTTTCCAGCGGGTGCATCAGCGTCGACCATCGTAATTTCTACTCCGCGTTCTTCTTTCAGCTTGAGCGCGGCCAGACGGTCCGTGGTTACATCACGAATATCAACGCCAAGGTATGAGCGCCCAGCGGCATAGAAGTAGCCTTGGAACGGGTGCGAGAGCGTCTCAGGTGGCGATGAAGGCTGTGCTGCAATCAGCGGCAGCGCCAAGCCTGCAACCAACAGCGCAACTGCCTTTTTTCGAATCATTTTTTTCTGAATCATAGGGCAACGCTCCAAATTTTTTCTTACGGTCTTGCTTCTCTCTTGATCTCAATATTCCCGGCCGTTGTGTGGACGTGCAGCAGCGGACCGCCGCCGTTCAGGCTTCCTTCTGCATAAAATTCGCGCGGCCCCATTGTGGTCGACGACTGAGTAATCTTCAGCTCGCCAAATTCGCTGTGGATGCCATAGCTCCGCGCCGCTTCGACTGCCGCGCGAACATTTACGCCCAGACCCTCCGGCACAAACACGATAATGTCGCCCATCTGGGTTTCCAGCTTTGAGTCCGTAAACGCCACGCCGCCCGACGCCAGCTTGGCCATAATCGCGCCCGCACCGGTTTCCGCCCGCACTCCGCCCCGTGCCGGCCCAATATGGATGCTTCCGCCGGCCGTCTCAATTTCCGCCGCACCGGCAATGTCGTTCAGCTCAATGTTGCCGCCGCCGGTTTCGGCTTTGATCTTGCCATCGCACTTCGTCACCTGGATGGACCCGCCGGCCGTTTGCAGCGTCATCACTTTGGCCCAGCCGATGTTGAGATTCCCGCCGCCCGACTTCGCCGTAACATGGCCTGCGGCTGACACGAGCCGAATGCTTCCGCCGCCAGTCGATGCCTCAACGTCATTCCCTACTTTGCCGATATCGATATTTCCGCCACCGCTTGAAACCGCGATTACGCCAGTGATACCGTCCAGTTGAATTCCGCCACCGCCCGTCTTCGCCTCGACGCGCCCAGACAGGTTCTTTGCCGCCACCGTGCCGCCTTCCGTTTGCAGCCGGACAAGCTGCGTCTGTGCCGGGACTTTAATATCAAAAT
>DATBVH010000211.1:0-3696 GCA_036515395.1 Candidatus Angelobacter sp. | reverse complement strand
CAACCTTGGGATTCCGCGGCGAAGGATTGCCATCGATTGCCGCGGTGTCGCGGCTGACGCTGGAGACTTGCCCTGCGGAAGCAAGCGGAGGAACGGCGGGCACGCGGATCGATATCGCCGGAGGAAAGATCCTCGGCGTGGAAGAAGCCGGATTGCCAGCCGGAACATCGTTGGCAATTCGAGACTTGTTCTTCAATACTCCGGCGCGTAAGAAGTTTTTGAAGGCCGAGTCAACTGAGCTTTCACATCTTGCGTCCCTGGTGACGCATTATGCGCTGGCGCATCCGGAAAAGCATTTTGAGCTGCACTCAGCGACTGAAGCGATGCTGATCGCAGCGCCGGTGAGTTCACACTCGGACCGCATATACCAGATATTTGGCCGCGAGACTCTGGACCAACTGGTTCCTTTGGCGGCGACGATGAAGCTGGAACGCGTGGGCATACCGGAGCCTCCGCCATGGCGGCGAGGCGAAGACTACCAGTCGCCGGTCCCAGGCGACATACGGCTGCATGGATTTATTTCTAAGCCGGAACTGCAGAAGCTGAACCGCAACTCGATCTACGTGTTTGTGAATGGGCGGCTGATTCGCGATCGAATGGTGCAGCACGCGATTATCGAGGGGTACAGAAATATTCTGCCGCCCACGGTTTTTCCCGTGGTGCTGCTGTTCATTGAGCTGCCGAATGAGGAAGTGGACGCCAATGTCCATCCGTCAAAGACTGAGGTAAGGTTCAGGCAGCATACTCTGGTGCACGATTTTGTTCGGGAATCGGTGAGGGCTGCGCTGATGAAGGCGCGTCCGGTGCCGCAGTTTACGCGCGAGATCACCGCGCAACCAACGGCCGCAGCCGGACTGAGTCCTGGTGCGACGATGGCGGCCCAGGCGGCGCTGAACCAGTTTGAGCTACTCTCGCCGGCGCAGCTGCCGGTAAATGAGCGGCTGCAATTTGGTGGCGGGGCGATTACGGTGGAAGCCAACATGGCCGTCAGTGGGTTTGGAGCGGTGGGCGCTCCGGCGATGGCGCAGAGGGTGAATGGCCATGCCGATACATGTGGCAACGTGCTGGAAGACGAGCCGCAAACGGTCGTCGATCAACTGGCGCTGGCAAGTTTGAAGCCTGTGGGACAGGTAAGGGATTCATTCATCCTGGCCGTGAATGCCGATGGTCTTTGGATCATTGACCAGCATGTGGCACACGAGCGCGTGTTGTTTGAAAAAATCCTAAAGGAGCGCGGGCAGAACGATGCCGCCCAGGACGGCCAACGGTTGCTGATGCCTCTGCTGGTGGAACTTACGCTGGGACAGCAGGCGGTGTTTGCCGAGATATCAGAAGAACTGCACCGCAACGGATTTGAAGTTGAACTGTTTGGCACGCGGACTGTAGCGGTGAAGACAGCGCCGGGAGGCGTGCGTCCGGCGGACGTGGAGAAGATGCTGATCGAGTTGCTGGACCAGTTCCAGCAGGAAGAGCAGGTATTGAATCTCGACAAAATCCGGGGGAAGATTGCCGCCAGCATCGCGTGCCACGCGGCCATCAAAATCAATATGCCGCTGGAGCAGAACAAAATGGAATGGCTGTTGAAGGAGCTGGCAAAAACGGAATGTCCGATGACGTGCCCGCATGGAAGGCCAGTGGTGCTGCGGTATTCTGTGAAGGAGATACAGAAAGCGTTCAAGAGGATTTAGCCAACACAACACCTTGAAACACAGAGGAACGGAGGCAGCGGAGGGACCTTGTGAGTTGTGTGCGAAAGGTTCAAGTATGGCATTTACAATCCAACTCGATCCTGAGATGGAACGTCGATTAGCCGAACAAGCACGAACGCGCGGCGTGTCAATCGAGACTTATGTCCAACAGATTCTGGAGAGGCACGCTGCTGTTGAAAGAAGCAATCAAAAGCTGACCGCCGAAGAATTTGAGGCCGCGCTCGATGCCATGACTGCCTATTCTGACAAAATTCCTGTGCTTTCTTTGGAGGCGTTCAGGCGGGATGAAATCTACCGAGATCACGATTTGATTGACGCGCCATTTTATTCACCTATTGGGATGTCTCCTGAGAACTCCCTGAGGCAGCATGGTAGAGTGATGTATCCTCGGGATCCTTCGACTACGCGCCGCGCACTACGTAGCGTCGCTTCGCTCAGGACGACAGATCGAAATTGTGTCGCGGGGTTGAGGCGAAGTAGGGTGAAGGCAAAATGTGCTGCAAGGCGACTGGACCAAAGCGATGAACCAGGGCTTCCAATTCCACAATGACTGAACAAGAACTCGAGCAGCAGCGGGCGGCGAACTGGCGGATTGACGGCAACGCTGTCCATACGGTGGAAGAAGCGCGAAGTTTTGTTGAGGCTGTGGGTTTCTGCCTGATGTATCCGGAACGGACGCTGCGGCGAGTGCCGAATTTTATGGCGGCATTTGCCGGGACGGGAACGGGATTGCCGACAGCAAAGAACGCTTTCGCCGATCCGCGTGCGCAACAGGCAACTGACCTGATGGTTCGTTTGCTGCGCGAACGTTCAGCCTTTGAAATGATCCTGTCCGGCGAAAACACGTTGATCGTTTCCGCGGCGGCGTTTCCTTTTTTTTATGGATTGGTGGGTGACCGGACGCCGAAATCTCTGCCGCAGAAAAAGGCGCAGGGCGCAGCCGTCACTGAGCTTTCCGCCAAGGTATTTGAAGCGCTGCAAAAACACGGACCGTTGAGCAAGACGCAGTTGCAGGAACATGTTGGACGTGAAACCAGTCAGGCAGCACTGGACCGCGCACTGGCGGAGTTGTGGTCGATTTTGAAAATCACGCGAGTGGATTACAGCGCTGGCGCAGGCGCTTCCTGGGACGTGCTGTATCGCTGGGCGCCGACGCCGGTGAAAGAAGGAATCAATATTTCCGTGCCTGAGGCTGTTACCGCTCTGGTGAGCAAGTATCTTGAAACGGCGATTGCGGTAGAGCAGGACGACATTGAGCAGTTCTTTTCTCAGTTCACTTCGCGATCCAAGGTGCGCGAGGCGGTAGGCGCGTTGTTGCAAGCGCGCGAACTGAGCCTAATAACGATCGGAACTAAGAGCCTGATTCGCTTAGCGCCGCCGCCGGACACGCAACGGAGACGCAACTAAATGCGTGATGACGAGCTGGCCGGAGCGAAGTCCGGCGGCAGAAAACTAGTAATTGCGATAGATGGGCCTGCCGGTTCCGGCAAGAGCACGCTGGCCGCGCTGCTGGCGCGAAGATACAATTACACGAACATCGAAACAGGCGCGATGTATCGCGCGCTGGCGTTCAAGGCGATTGAATGCCGCGTGTCGCTAGAGGATGAGAGAGGGCTGGCAGCTTTGGCGGACAAGTCGCGCATTGAGTTGGTGCCGAATCCGGAAGGCAATCGCGTGCTGCTTGATGGCAGGGATGTTACGGAGCGCCTGCGCAGCCAGGAGGTAACGGATGCAGCATCGAAGGTGTCAGTGCATCCGCTGGTCCGGGAATGGATGGTGGCGGCACAACGGAAAATGGGATCTGATGGTGGCATAGTAATGGAAGGCCGCGACATTGGCACGAAAGTTTTTCCTGAGGCTGAAGTAAAGATCTTTCTGGATGCAGCGCCGGAGATACGTGGCACGAGGCGTTTTCAGCAGAGTCCGGTTGCGTCGACGCATGAAGCTTCTGTAGTGGCTGAGTTACAGGCGCGAGACCAGCGCGACC
>DATBVH010000210.1:0-7002 GCA_036515395.1 Candidatus Angelobacter sp. | reverse complement strand
TGGCGAACTCGGCGCAGAAGCTCTTCATCGCGGCCGCCGTACCCAGTATCTCCAGCTTGGAGGAATGCAATTCATGCGATAAGGATTGCAGGTCGCTGCCGATTTCCCTGGTGAATTGGGTCAGGTGCTCCATGCTCTGCTGCAACTCAGGGCGCTGCAATTCGGGCTGGTATTTTATTCTTTCCAAGTCGATCTCAAGAAGTGCCAGTCGCTGGCAGAGATCATCATGCAACTCTCTGGCAATTCGTATTCTTTCCTGCTCCTGCGCCTCTATAAGGCGCCCTCCAATGCTCCGCAGCTCTTCTTCCGATCGCTTTCTTTCCGTGATATCCATGCACACGCCAATCATTTGCATGAAACTGGAGCGCGGCCTGCTATAGGTATGACCCCTGGATTCGACCCATCGGATTGTTCCATTAGGCCATAAGACCTTGTATTCCACGAAGAAAAGCGTTCCCGCTTCAAGTGACTGCTGCCATGTTCGATAAACCTGATCGCGGTCCTCCGGATGTACGGAATCCAGGAAAGTCTGGAGCGAGATTTCCAGGTCGGAGGGTAGACCGAGCACCGTTTTGGTGCCTTCACTTGTTGTGACATGTCCCGTTTCCTCGTTCCAGACCCACCATCCGATACGAGCTGCCTCGAATGCCAGACTGAATTCCTGCTCATTCTTTTGCAGCGCTTCTTCAGTCTGCTTTCTCTCGGTAATATCGATGGTGATTCCCAACATGCGCTCCGGATCCCCACTTTGTGAATAGAGGAATTTTCCCTCCAAAGACAACCACCGCATTGCCGTGTCCGTGCAAAGCACTCGAAATTCCTCCCTGAATCTTCTCTTTTCCAATTTTGCTGATTCCAGTGTCTCGCGAAAGCGGGCCTGGTCGTCTGGATGCACGCGTTCCCAGAATTCCTGGATGGGGTCTTCCCCTTCTTGGGCACTTCCAAAGAGGACCTGACTATTACCAAACTGGATGTTTAGTCCTGAGGTAACATCCATATCCCATACTCCCGCCCTGCCTCCTTCCAGAGCAAGCTGGAGGCGTTCGTTCGCCATGGCAACTGCCTTTTCGGCGCGTTTTATTTCGGTAACATCGACGGCTGATCCGATATAGCCTTCGAATACGCCACCCTGGGTAAACCGTGGACTGCCGGTATCAAGTACCCAGCGGTATTCGTCGTCATGCCGCTTCAGCCGGTACTCCATGCGAAAGGATTGGCGTGCGTCAAACGACTCCGTGAACACCCTGTAACACCTCTCCAGATCTTCGGGATGAACTAGGTCAGTCCACCCGTTGCCCAGCTCCGCTTCGAGCGGCCTCCCGGTAAAGGCCAGCCAGGACTGGTTGAAATAGTCGCAAAGTTTATCGGTGCCGCACGTCCATATCAGGACCGGCGCTGTGTCAAAAATATTGCAGAACTTCAAAATATTCTCCCGATGGATTTCTTCAGCCCGCCGGCGTTCCGCGATATCAATAAACGTGACAACCGCTCCTACAATTTCCAGTCCATCGAGCTGGGGATGTGCCCAGCACTCAACAGGAAAAGCTGTGCCATCGCGCCTCCAGTACACCTCATCAACGGAGTGAAATGCTTTTCCGTTACTGAGGACCGCCAGGACAGGGCACTCGCATGCGGGATAGGGCCTGCCGTCGGGTCGCATGTAGTGGATGTGATCATGCATTTTTTGGCCCATCAGATCTTCTATGGCCTTGTATCCCAGGAGCTTCAAAGCAGCGCGATTGCAGAAGGTAAAACTACCATTCAGGTCGACTCCATAAATGCCCTCGGCGGTTGAATCCAGAACCAGGCGCAGCTTGTCTTCTTCTTCGCGCACGGCGGCTTTTAACTGCTCTTGCTCACGTATACGGCGGTAGAGTGCTACGGCACCAATAACAAAAACTAAAAATAGTATGCTGCCGGAAGCTGGCCTGAGATCGCGCTGATTCAAGATGCTGACCGCAATCCCCTCCAGAGCGAGCAGGGCCGTGAACGAAATGAACCACCATGAAATTCCGGGTCTGTTTTTAACATCTGCTGCTTTGCTCACGTGCATGATCCCCACTGAAGTGCTTGGCTCAACCTGGTCAGTTTGTTGAAGGTATATCCTTTCTGAGGAACTCACCTCTCTCGACTGTTAGTTCTGCCAGCGGCCACTAAGAACAAGCTTATTTTTCCAAAACGGAACTGATGTGTTCTGAGGATTTCGTGAGGAGCTCCGGGCTGAGCCGCGTTTCAGTTGCCTAAACGACTAAAGACTTACATATGAGTTCGTGGCAGGAGTAGTTGCTGAGTGCGCAGTACTATCGTCGGATCCCTGCGCGAGAGTTTTTTCCAGGTACCTGAATAGCTTTTGTCGCCAATGCTCCTCAAAGCACTGTGTGGAGCAAAACATTCTCCTGGGACTGCTAGGTTTAAAATCACCCGGCACAAAGATTGTGGAACAATTCCCATAGAAGCATTTCTTGAAAGGTTGAAATCCGAACTGCGCCAAGAGGCGATGTTTGAATGGATCGGGCTTCTCCTTCCTTGGCCGACCAGAAAGTGAAGTACTTTTACTGGCCCGCTGGCAGATTAGTGCCGAAGGCCTCTCCTTCTGCCCAGATAAATCGGTTGTCAGAATCGATGGATAGATCAAAGCCGGCACCGGTGCCGTTAAGCGGTAGTCTTCGCCGTTGCGCAAGGAATCCTCATTCGAGGTGTGGCTGGGCTCTTGCAGTGCGGTTGCATGTGGCGAGCGCTTATTTTTCGTGGATGCAACTTGCGCTATGCTGCTATGCCGAACTATTGCGTGTAACAGATCCTGTTGTTCTGGGTGCGATCCATTCGTGTGCTTATTTAGTCGGGGCATACGTGACACAAGCGGCGAGGCAGCTTTCCCGCGGCCTCGCCTGGGGCAGGTGCTGACGCCGCTGGGAGTCAACATCATCGCCTTGGCTCGCAATGTAATCAGAGATTACGTGAAGTTAAACTGTTACATCTGTCAGTCTGCAGAACGTCAGTTTATTTGGCTGCGTGACCCATGGCTTTGGTCCCAAGCAAAGCAAGCAGGTCGCCACGATTCTGGGTCGCGTCATGCTGTTCGGAGATGTACTGAACTTCCGATTTGCAAAAAGCGCAGCGCACTTCATGGACAACTTGTATGTCCTCGCTAGGCGTAGCCACCATAAAAGAGCGCAGGCAATCGGTACAAGTAATCAGGGCAAAAGACGTCCCGCTTGCGTCTATGGTAATTCGGCGCCCCCAGACTAGTGTCCTCTCGCCCTCATGGCAATCAGCTTTCTGGATCAGGTCAGCGGCTATTTGAAAAAGCTCAGCAGGTTTGTTCTGACCTTTGCTGTAAAACGAATCTGCGATCACTCCTTCAGGTGCAGTATCTCCTGCATACGAGCCGCTCATGGCTATCACCGCGATTTGTGGAAACCGCCGGCGGACAATGGTGAGAAATTCGCGGCCGGACATATCGGGCATATCCAGATCACATAGCAACAACATTGGCGATTTTCTTTTGATGATCTGAAGCGCCTCAAAACCGTTTTGTGCTGCTAAGGTCTCATAGCCTGCGGCAGCCAGAAGCAACGTCAGCGTCTGTCGCACCCCCATATCATCATCAACCACCAAAACTTGTGGCTGCTTTTTAGGGGCGGGGGACGGCCTCTTCCAACCCGTAGCTACTTTGACTTCTGCATTCCTCAAAGCTCGCTCAACCGCTCGCTCAATTGAAACCATGCACACTACTCCTCACACTTTTAGTTCCAGCGGGCGCTAAATGCCCCGAATGCAAATTCAGGATTTCAGCTTTCCTCTATCTATACTCTCGAGGAAACGTGTCCTACTGGAAAAAGTGACAGGGAGGCTAAGACAGTCATGAGGAGACTGCATAGTAGCCGATATGGCCGGCGTACTTTCCTTATTAGAAAAAGCTTAGTTACGCGGAGAAAGATAGCCTTGCTTGTTATATACGTGGAGCGTGGGGCCTGGCACGGTTTGGACGACTTGCACTTTGATTTTGCGCCAGGGCGCATCCTGTGCGCCGTGACCCGGCGAATACCCGAGAACGTATTGGCTCCGAAGCTCGCGGCTTAGATTCGCTGCAATTTCGGGAAGTTTCTGGACGTCGTTTATCGTGATCGTGTGTCCGCCGGTGGTTTCTGTAATTTCAGTCAACAGGCGCTCTCCTGTCCATTCCTCATAGGTCTTAAATACTTTGGAAAAGATTCCAAGGCCATAAATTTCCACGTCCGCTTCCTGCACAATTTGGCGAATTTCATTTTTCACATAACGGCTATGGTTATCTCCGCCGTCCGAGATAATGACAAGCGCCCGCCTTTTATATTGCGCCCTCTGCAGCCTGTTCACCCCCATGTAAATTGCGTCGAGGAGCGCCGTGTTGCCGTGGGGAAACGCGAAAGCCAACTTGTCTTCAATGCTGGCGGTCGAATGAGTTGCATCAGCAAGCAGGGCGGGGTAGTCAGAGAAGCCAATCACAAAGTAATCATCGTCAGGATTGCAGTTCTCGAAGAACTGATGCAATGCCTGTCGCGCCGTATCTATTTTGTCTTTCATGCTGAAGCTGAGATCAAGCAGAATTCCTACAGAGATCGGCGAATCCTCCGTCGAAAAATATCGGATGTCCTTCTGCTCGCCGCTTTCAAATAGCCTGAAATTACTTTTTTCCAGGGTTATCACAGGACGGTTTGCGGCATCCACTACGGTTACTGGAACAAGAGTAATGTCAACATCCATGCGCATGGGCTTGGCTCGATACACGTCATGCTTGGAAGCCGAGGGATCGCCTTGGCCCTCATTGATTGCCGGAGGAGTTATATGAACCGGAGTTTGCGCTGATGCGAGCCGAAAAAATGCCGCAAAGAGGCAAAACAGCAAGAAACGGAAGGATTGACCGCTGAACATGAGACACCCTGAATTAAACACACGATTGTCGCCAGCGGCGACACCAGTATAACTCAGCAATGGCGATAAGGCCACTGGAGGTTTTGCCAGTTATCCTGGAGCAGAGGTAAACCGCCAAATATTCTTGGGATCAAAGTTCCAGGCAATTCTGCCCGGGACGCATGCTCTTCCTCGCAGCTTTTCTCCTCAAGGCTTCTGCCTTTTAGGACTACGTCTTCTTTCTGGCACTTCTGACAGTTATTAAGAGGCACTCAGCCGGATGAGTATGGAGTTGCCTCGACGATGGGGCCAAGATTCGAGTTCAAACAGGAGACCGATATGAAAACAATCGTGTTCGGGGTGTTATTTTTATTTGCAGCGGGCGCATTTGCCCAGGACGAGCCAAAATTCGAGACCTATCTCGGCTATTCTTTCACGCGTGTAAACTCCGGCATCAACGTTCCTGCATTTACCGCAAACGGCGGACTTGGAGAAGTAGCCTTCAACTTCAACAGATGGCTGAGCGCGGTTGGCAGCTTCCCGGCAGTGCACAACGGAAATATCAGTAGTATCCATATAGACCAGACTTTGTTTGGATACATGTTTGGTCCGCGCGTGAACCTGCGCCATGGACGCATAACACCATTCGTTGAATCATTGTTCGGCTCCTCTCACGTCTCACGCAGCTTCAAGGTCCCAGGCACCGCTGTCGCAGTCGGAAATGATGTGCTCGCGCAACGGTTCGTAAATGATGCAACCGCATTCTCGATGCAGTTCGGCGGAGGACTCGATCTACCGATCAATCGTCATCTGGCATTCCGGCCGATCAAACTCGATTACTACATGACACGTTTCCAACCCTTATTCATTGAGGGCCTGGGCAATGCCAACCGCAATCGCAACCAAAGCAATCTTCTCTATAGCACCGGCTTTAACTTTCGATTCTGAAGAGCAGGCACTGCGAATTCATTCGCTGTGCCTGGTTCTATTCAATCCATTCCTCATGCCGCTGGAGATAGGATTATGAAAAAGTTTGCGATCATCAAATCTGTCGATGCACCGAAGCGTATTTCGCCAAAAGACCTAAGGGCATACACAGAGCGCACGATTTCGCGTTTGCCGCAGGCCGGAGCGTCGATGCCTCCTATTCTGGTCATGCTTGTTTCAGAGTCGGTTGCGGCAGTTGTCGGGGTAGGACAGACAGGAGTGATCCGACACAATCGCTCTGATGCAGAGTTGCCGTCGTATTACGAGGTTTGGCTCGTCGGCCAGGCCGGAATTGCCGATTATGCTCTGGCACTGCAGGGCATCATGAATGACTTTCATGTCCAGAGTGCTCCTTGTGCGCAGGAGATGCCCGCCTGACCAGGTCTTGTTTGGCATCAGGACGAATGCTTTTACTGAACAAACTGGCCCCTGGAATCGGAGCATTTGGCTTCCCGCAACTCCTGACCGTGGAGGCAGACATATGGAGGGGTAATCTATGCAGCCGTCATTCAACTCTCTCAAAATCACCGTGATCTATTTCGCGCTGATTTTGGCAGTTCTTTGTACTTTGCCACTATGTGCAGCTCCTCTCTCGCCGGCGAACATTATAGCCGCGTCCGGAACTGACCCTGACAAGCCGTCATCGGAACTGAATCACCATATCGCAGGAATATTTCTAATTGCGATTGGATTGAGCGTGATCTGGAGTAAACACGATAGATCTAGGGCGTGGCTGAGATGGCTGCCGCCGATCCTATTCATTACCGCGGGTCTCCTTCTGGCTGCTTGGAGTGACAGCGAGATTTGGCCTCGCGGGAACTTGAGTTGGCTCTGGCTCTTGCGGCACGATGCCGAGGCGCGCCAGCACAAGCTCTATGCGTTGTTGCTGATTGTGTTTGGAGTAGTGGAATATGTGCAGTCAACTCCTCGTCTCCACACGCCTTGGCTAAAGATGGCAACTCCTGTGCTTTGTGTCCTCGGCGGGGTTGCCCTCTTTTTTCATCACCACAGCGGCATGGCCATGGAGAACGGTCATGGCATGGATCACTCAAGCCATCATGTTTCTGCCACACGGGATATAAATAGTAATTGCCAGAGCTCCTCGGAAACGGCGCCGGTAAATCT
>DATBVH010000209.1:0-2126 GCA_036515395.1 Candidatus Angelobacter sp. | reverse complement strand
AAACAAGCCGGTAAATCGGTTCAGGCTATGGTGATTTGAAATATGCAGGACCACAGACATAAGCAGGAACGCGATCACAAATTCAGCACCCAGCGCTACGGCAAGGCCTGCTTCGCCGGGGAGCGTAACCACATAACGGACTGCTGGATCCGATACAGCCATGCCGAAGAAATAAGCCACCAACATCACTCCGAGCACGGCCCCCAGAAACTGTGACAGGGCGTAAAAGAGCGCGTCCCACTTGGGAATCTTGCCCAATCGGAAGAATGTGAGGGTGACGGATGGATTGATGTGTGCGCCGGACTGCTTCCCCCAGGGTGAATAAACGATAGCTATCGACGTCAACGCCATCGAAAGCCCCATTAATAGACGACGCAGCAAAGTCGACCCGATTGCCTGCCGGACCGGCGAAGCCGGATTCTCATAAAGCGCCCCGAACAAACATGCCGAAATCATGAAAAAGCCCAGGCCAGCGGCTTCCATAAGATATTCAGGCCAATGGAGCCGCAGGGCGCGTCCGGGCGTGAGGATCCGTTCCGGGGCGGTTGTAGTTACAACAGCGGTTGGTGCAGGTTGTGCAGAAAGGATATTCATGATGTTTCAGTGCGGTGTGATTGCTCATGAAGGATTTAGTTTCAGAGAAACAGCCAAAAAAGACCCTTGTTGAGGTTTGAAACTTTCCGGCGCCACCCGAATCCCACCAAACGCAACTCTTTTGTGCGGAAACCGTTGAGACACGAAGAGCCGACATATAATGGTGGCATCGACTACAATCCGGCGAGGATTCGAATCACGTACTCCTGGTATGTCAACCAGTCCAGCATCACCGGCTTTGAAAAAAGCGTCACGTACGCTGCAGGACGAACTTGCGTTATTGGAACGCGTCTGCGCTGGCGAGAAACATTTGTTCTATGAATTAATCCAGCCTTACGAGCGGTCGGTCTACATTGCCGCGCATTCGGTGCTGCAGAATGAAGCCGATGCCGAAGAGGTGGCGCAGGAGGCTTTTCTGAAAGCCTTTTCTCACCTGACGAGCTTCCGCAGGGAAGCGAAGTTCAGCACCTGGCTGATTCAGATCGCCGTCAATGAAGCCCGAATGAAACGCCGCAAGGACCGCAAGGGGCTGTACGAGTCCATCGACGAGCAGAACACCGATGATGAAGGCGATTATTTCCCTCGCGACTTTGCGGACTGGCGAGAGATCCCATCGGAGAGTCTGCAAAGGAACGAACTGCGTCGAGCGCTACAGAAGGCGCTGGCGTCACTGGACGAAAAGTATCGAGAAGTCTTTGTCATGCGCGATATCCAGAATTTGAGCATTACTGAAACCGCACAGACGTTGGGCTTGACAGAAGCGTCAGTGAAGACACGTTTGTTACGGGCGCGATTGCAAATGCGCGACGCCCTGGCGCCCGGTTTTGACGGCGCGTGGAAAATTGGAGATGGAAATTGGAAGAAAGTGAGGCCCTGGTAACCCGTGGCTACTATTGAAATCAGTTGTCTTCACGTCTGGCGCGAGATCTCGAACTACCTTGATGGCGAGATAGACCCCGAACTGCGCCGCCGGATGGAGGAGCATTTTAAAGGGTGCGAACACTGCAGTGCCATATTGGACGGCACGAAGAATGTCGTTCGGCTGGTAGGTGACGGACGTGTATTTGATCTCCCGGCTGGATTTAGTGATCGCCTGAAGACACGCCTGCAGAAAGAGCTTGATGACTAGCCGGCCGCTTTCTCAGCCGCGGCCTGGGCGGTTGCTGTGCTTTCTTCTTCCGGAAGCATTTTTGGCGTCAGCTCTTTATTGCTGATGATGTACTTGATCTTCCAGCTGCCATCGAGTTTGGTCCAGGTTTCAAAGTAGCGATATTTGCTGTCTATCACCTCGCCAGTCTGCCGATCGGTAGAGCGCACCTTGTGCCAGCCCCAATCAAACGCAATCTCGCCTTTGACGACAATATCAATAATGATCACGAAGAGTTCAATTCTGAACTTCTCGAACAGTTCCGTGGTTCGCAATTCCAGCGCGCGGCAGGCCTCTGTTCCGTAGAAGCTGGGCTCTCCGTCAGTCCAGTCAGTAAATCCAGGAGCGAACACCGCCAACAATCGCTGAACGTCGCTATTGTTGT
>DATBVH010000208.1:0-3112 GCA_036515395.1 Candidatus Angelobacter sp. | reverse complement strand
ACGCCTTACGAATAGACGGTTTACGACTCGCTGCCTTACTCAATCGAAATCTTTCTCAATAGCTTGAAGTCGCTAAGCATTTTTCCCGTGCCCAGCACCACGCTAGCCAGCGGATCGTCGGCAATGGAAACCGGCAAACCGGTTTCTTCGCGGATTCTTTTGTCCAGGTTCTTCAGCAATGCGCCGCCGCCGGTCAGGACGATGCCGCGATCGCTAATGTCCGCGCTCAACTCCGGCGGTGTGCGTTCCAGTGCAACGCGAATCGCATTCATGATGGTGCTGATGCACTCGCTCAGGGCTTCACGAATTTCGCTATCGTCGATGGTAATGGTCTTGGGCACGCCTTCAATCAGGTTGCGCCCTTTGATTTCCATGGTAAGCGGCTTATCCAGCGGATACGCCGAGCCAATCTCAATCTTGATGGTTTCCGCAGTGCGTTCGCCGATGAGCAAATTGTATTTGCGCTTGAGGTAATTCATGATGGCTTCATCCATCTGATTACCTGCCATGCGTACGGAGCGTGAATAAACGATGCCGCTCAGCGAGATCACGGCAATGTCCGTGGTGCCGCCGCCAATATCCACCACCATATTGCCGCTGGGTTCGGTGATGGGCAACCCGGCGCCAATGGCCG
This sequence comes from Candidatus Angelobacter sp., assembly GCA_036515395.1. Classification (GTDB taxonomy): domain Bacteria; phylum Acidobacteriota; class Terriglobia; order Terriglobales; family Acidobacteriaceae; genus Angelobacter. The sequence continues at coordinate 2,478 of DATBVH010000208.1, read as the reverse complement.
CCACCATTGCTTGCTCTACCAGGTGTACTTCGCTCGCCTTGGCTCGATACGCCGAATCCATGACAGCGCGCTTTTCCACCTGCGTGATTTCAGAAGGTACGCCGATCACGATGCGCGGATGCACCAGCATCTTGCGATTGTGCGCTTTCTGAATGAAGTAGTTCAGCATTTTCTCCGTGACCTTGAAGTCGGCGATTACGCCGTCCTTCATTGGCTTAATGGCCACGATGTTTCCCGGGGTGCGGCCCAGCATCTCTTTCGCTTCCTTGCCCACGGCCTCCACTTCTCCGGTGTTTTTGTTGATGGCGACGATGGAAGGCTCGTTCACCACAATGCCCTTGCCTTTGGCGTAGACCAATGTGTTGGCTGTCCCCAGATCGATCGCCAGATCGCTGGAAAACATGCTGAAGAGCGAGCGCAAATTGTGAATGCGCGAATTCTCTGATTTAAAACCGTTTTTCGACATACCAGATTCTTTCTTCTATTAAATAACTTCGATCATGACCGCAAAGCTTTGGACGGCGCACCAATCCCGTCCCTACGTTCTCAGCCTTCGTGCTCAATCTTTTCTGGGGACCTATTACTGTGATACAGAAATCAAAATCGGGCAATAAGCGATTCTACTGTATAGTGATCGGCCTCGTTACTGTATTCACCCCGCCCTTGGCGTCCTGTGCCGTAATCGTTATCACATTTTCGCCCGTTGGAAGAGGATTGGTGAAGTGGCGAAACGCGCCATCAGTCGCAACCACCGCTTCCTGCCCATTTACCATTACTCGCGCGTTCGGCTCCGTGTGTCCTTTCACTTCAATCACGTGCCCCATCTGCACAAAATCCCCCACTTCCAACGCCAAAGACCCAGTACCTTTGGGCACAATTGTGAACCGGTAAATCTCGCTTTCAATCGATTCCTTGCCGTCAGGTCCAATCGACCGCACCTGCCAATAATAAGGGATACCTTCCTGCAGATTCGTGACCAGGACTTGAGTTGCCGCCTTGGTATCATCCACACCCGGCCCGGTAAATGACGGATTGCGGTTAATCTTGATGTGGTATTCCCGCACGCTATCCACTGGCGCCCAGGAGAAGGTCACGCCTTTGCTTGCTTGATCCAAAAAGACATTCTGCAATGGCGCAGGCGAAATCAGGGTGGGCGGCTGCAGTTCCTTTGACTTTATCAACCCCTTCGAGTTGCTGCTGAACGATGCCTTGGTGTAACTCTCCAGAGGAATGGTCTGCCCGCCACGGCTTACTTCGCCTGATCCTTTCTTGACCAGGATCTCGTGCTGATCAGCGCGAACATCATTCATCACTTCCGCCGAACTCTCAGACGCAATCGTGGCGGTTGCGTCGCCCACGATTACCTGCGACTTTGATCCGCTCGCCAGCGTGGATGTGGCCAGATCGACTTTTCCTGTCGTCACCTGCACCGCGACTTTTGTCTGCTGCGAGCCATTCATGGAGTTTTCCTGGATGGTAATAAGTGAAGCGGGCTTCACGGTATAGTTTGTGCCGTCCGTGAACACTACTTTAGCCATTCCTTCCGGAGATGTCTGGACTACATCGCCTCTTTCCAGTGCCAGCGAGTAGTCCGCCACCACCCACGCATTGGTGCTGGCTTTGCGCACGCGCACGTTGCCATCAATATTGGTGAAATGGGCTTGCTGCGGACCGGGATCGGGAGTTATGCCGCTGTCTGGCCCACCTATGCCCACTTTATTCAGGATTTTTCCCAGTCCGATTTGCCCGGAAAGGATCAATTTATTTGCAGTATCTGGAAATGCGAAATACATCACCACAAACGCAAGCAGCAGAACGGCAAGCATTCCCATCAGCACGCTACGATACGTGATGGTGACGTATGAAATCTGAAATGCGGATTTTCGCTTTTGCGCCACTGAAGTTAAAAATGGGGAGTTATTGGTGGCTACAGATTAACACAGCACTTGCAACCGCCGGATAGGTCCCCTTGCCCCAGATTAAGGTGTTTGGATTAGTTATTTAGAAGCCCAAACCCTTCATCAAATATGTGTAATTAAAGCAGAAAGCAGCGCAACTGGCAGTAGCCATGTTGGTTCTGGCAGTAACGATAGGGTCATGAACCTGCATGCTTGTGTTCCACGTTGCCTAAATCGGCCCTGATACAGCAAAATTGGTTATGCCTTCAACAACTGGATCCCGTTCTCAGGCGCTCGAGTCTTTGCTCGGACGCATTCATGCGCATACCGCAAAAATAGGAATCATTGGCCTTGGCTATGTGGGACTGCCGCTGGCTCTTCTCTTCAATGAAGCCGGCTTTCCTGTGACCGGTTTCGATATAGACCCCGAAAAGGTAAAGGCCCTGAATAATGGCCGATCCTATATCTATCGCATTCCGAAGACCGAGATTGCCGCTGCTGCAGCAAAAGGCTTTTGGGCTACCGACGAATATGCCCATGCTAAAGATATGGACGCGCTGATCATCTGTGTCCCTACGCC
>DATBVH010000207.1:0-4927 GCA_036515395.1 Candidatus Angelobacter sp. | reverse complement strand
GCGCTTCTTATTCACGCGGCCACAATCTTTTTGGCAGCGATTTCATCACGCATCTATACGGAGTAGACGCCACGCTACGATGGAAGCCGTTACAGCGATCGATCTATCACTCGTTTGTTGCGCGCAGTGAGTTTATCTGGCGGCAGCAGAACCAGCCTGACATCACGGTTTGCACAACATTCCTCTGTCCCCGGTTTGTGCGGACTGGCTTCCAGCGAGCTTTCGGCTTTTACGCCTCTGCCGATTATCAGTTTGCCCGCCGTTGGTTTGTGGGCGGAAGAGTCGACCAATCTGACAGGCCTTTTGATGCATCTCTAACAGACAAGGGCGGATCACTTGTGCTGACGTACTGGCCCAGCGAGTTCGCGCAACTTCGCGGCCAGTATAGGTTTACACGTTACGCTCAGAACTTTGATGCGCATGAAGCGTTTATACAGTTACAGTTCGCTCTCGGCGCGCACGGTGCGCATCCCTTCTAAATCAGGCGCTGAGAGCTGTGTGCCTGCATCGAAGGACTGAAAAACGTATCTGGAGATATTCATGAAATTACGCTCGAAATTATTCAGCGCCATTCTTAGCGCAATGTTAATTGCCACGCTGCTTCTGCCTTCAGCCGCAGAGGCCAAGAAGCTCAAGGTAATAACAACGCTTACTGACCTGGCGTCGCTCACGCAAGAGGTCGGTGGCGATAAAGTAGATGTGGAAGCGCTGGCCAAGGGCTATCAGGATCCGCACTTTGTAGAGCCCAAACCCAGTTTTCTTCTCAAGCTTCGCAACGCGGACTTGCTGGTGCTGGTTGGGCTGGAGCTTGAAATTGGCTGGCTGCCGCCATTGATCACACAGAGCGGTAACGGCAAGATACAGCCCGGCGGACAGGGTTATCTTGATGCCTCACAATTCGCCGAAATTCTTGAAATTCCAGGTGGAAACGTAACCCGCGCTGAAGGTGACGTCCATCCCTTGGGAAATCCGCACTACTGGCTGGATCCGAACAATGGCCGCCGCATCGCTAAAGGCATTGCAGCCAAGCTCAGCGCTCTAGATCCCGGCGACCAGGCATACTTCCAGCAACGCGAGCAGGATTTCGAGAAGCGGCTTGCGGATGCGGACAAAAAGTGGATGGCAGAAATGGCTCCCTATCGCAACCGCAAGGTGGTGACATACCATCGCTCATGGCCTAATTTCGCCAAGCACTTCGGCCTGGATGTGATCGGCTACATCGAGCCCCGGCCGGGCATCCCGCCAACTCCTTCACACACGATTGAGTTAGTAAACCAGATGAAGCGTGAAGGCGTAAAGATCGAACTGATTGAACCATATTTCGATCTCAAAACGCCGAATTCCATTGCCAGCATGGTGAACGGCAAGGTCGTCGTAATGATGCCATCCGTAGGCGGCAAGCCGGAAATCACTGATTATTTCAAGCTGTTCGATTACGATATTGCTCTCCTGACAAAAGCCTTTGAGGAGACCAAATAAGGACTCATGGAAATACTCCAATTTTTGATTCTTCCTTTTCTCGCCAGCCTGATCCTGACAGGAATCCACGCCTACCTGGGCGTACACGTGGTGGAACGTGGTGTGATCTTTGTGGACCTGGCTTTGGCCCAGATTGCCGCGCTGGGCGCTACAACGGCAATTCTGATAGGCATGGACCCACACGGCACGGGCGCCTACTGGATGAGCCTGGGGTTCACGTTTGTGGGCGCGGGAATTTTTACCTTTGTGCGCTCGCGCCAGAAGCGTATACCTCTGGAAGCATTTATAGGCATTACCTATGCCGTGGCGTCGGCTGCCGCCATCATAGCCATGAGCAAGGCCACCGGCGAAACCGAACACCTCAAGGACATGCTGGTAGGCAACATTCTGGCTGTGTCAAGGCACGACGTACTGAAAACGGCTCTGCTCTATGGCGCAATCGGGATCTTTCATTTCATTTTTCGCAAAAGATTCCTGGCGATTTCCCTCAGCCATAATTCCGCCGAGGCGTCACCGGATCTCAACGTGCGCCTGTGGGATTTCCTTTTCTATGCGTCATTCGGTTTCGTCGTGACCTCATCGGTGGCGATTGCCGGCGTACTGCTGGTGTTCTGCTACCTTGTTGTGCCATCCGTGGGGGCGATGCTTTTTGCGGATCGCATTGGAACGCGGCTGGCCATTGGCTGGACCATGGGCACGCTGGTTTCGGCGCTGGGCTGCTATTGCTCCGTGTTCTTTGACACGCCGACCGGGGCCACCATCGTATGCACATTCGGCGCGGTGCTGGTGCTTATGGCCATGGTGAAAGCACTCTTCTTCAAAGTGCGGCAGGAACAGCCGCAGCCAGAAAAGATAGAGGTCCGGCAAACCGTATAAAAGTTTTCTTACGCTATGAAACAAAAACAAGGCAACATCGCTCGTTGGATCCCGCCATGGCTGGTTATTGCCTGCCTGGTGCTCGTGCTGGGGTCAGCAGCAGCGCAGGCGTTGCACTTCCATCCTGATGGGATGGAAACTGACGCCCGGCACTGCAGTGTGTGTCCGCTGTTGCACTCGGCAGTTCGTGTGGCAGGCATCTGCCACATGCACGTTACCCTTCGGCAGGTCGGCATTCTTAAACCGCTGCTGAAAAAGGAACACAAGACAGAACTTCATTCCTCTCCGTATTCCTCACGTCCTCCCCCAGCCGCATAGCTTTCCAAAAAGCCAAACCTGATCCCCAAACACTCTTCAACTCACAAGCATTGGAGGAGCTATGCGTATTTCTACGAAGGCAGTCCTGTTTTTCTCTTCGCTCATATTTGTTAGCGTCATGTTTTTCTTCTGTGTCCAGGCATCTGCCCAGACCAGCAATTCCGGAACGATCCAGGGGGTCGTGACCGATCCCAGCAATGCGGTGATTGCCGGCGCAAAGGTTGAGATTCACAATCCTGTCAGCGGTTATGACAGAACGGTTACTACGGACGGCACGGGAAGGTTCAGCCTGCCCAATGTACCGTTTAATCCTTACCACCTCACGATTACCGGCAAAGGATTCGCTGCGTACACGCAAGACGTGGATGTGCGTTCCATCGTGCCATTGAACCTTAGCGTGGGTTTGAAAGTGACGGGCTCCACTGAGACCGTTACGGTTGAGGCCGGCGGGGCCGATCTGGTGGAGTCAGACACGACCTTCCACACGGACGTAGATCGAGATCTCTTTGACAAGGTGCCCCTGGAAAGCGCGTCCTCGTCTGTCAGTTCGCTAGTCACGCTGGTCACGCCGGGAATCGCCGCCGATTCCAACGGGCTCTTCCATGGGCTGGGCGATCACGCAGAAAACTCTTTCTCGGTGGACGGGCAGCCAATCACCGATCAGCAGAGCAAGATTTTCTCCAACCAGATACCTGCCGATTCCATTCAGTCTCTGGAAGTCATAGACGGCGCGCCACCGGCGGAATTCGGCGAAAAAGCAAGCGTCATCATTAACGTTACGACACGTTCCGGACAGGGCGTAACTACGCCTCACGGCGCATTCACTACTTCATACGGTAGTTTGGCACTGCCACAGCCGGGTTTAATCTGGCTTATGGAAACGACAAATGGGGAAACTTCATCTCCTTAAACGGATTGAATAGCGGGCGCTTTCTTGATCCGCCTGAGTTCACCGTGATGCACGCCAAGGGGAATGAACAAAATATATTTGATCGCGTGGATTTTCAGCTCTCTCAGGCCAATTCTCTGCACCTGAACCTGGGCTTGACCCGCTCGTGGTTTCAAACGCCGAATACGTTTGATCAACAAAATGCTTCTGCATGGTCTGGCCTTGTCGTGGACAATGGCGGCCTTGGCCCTGATGGCCTTCCTGTAGGACCGGCAGACCAGCGTTCTCAGATCCGGACCTTCAATATTGCTCCAACATGGACCCATATCCTGAATGCCAACACCGTGCTAACGGTAGGGGCTTTCGCGCGGCATGACCAGTTCAACTATTATCCCAGCAACAATCCGTTTGCCGATCTGGCACCCGGCCTGCAGCAGGAGACATTGATCCAGGACCGAAGGCTCACGAACACTGGAGTTCGCTCCGATATTTCGTACGTCAAAGGCATCCATAACCTGAAGGCAGGCGTCACGTATCAGCAGACTTTCCTAACTGAAAAAGATCGCTTTGGCATCGTTGATCCTACTTTGAACGCAGTCTGCCTGAATGCCGACGGCAGCCCCAACACTGACCCCTCAGTGACTGATCAGGGACAATGCGGAGGGTCGGTGAATCCCGGTGGATCGGCGAATCCAGACTTCAACAGTGATCTCTTGCCCGTTGACCTGACTCGTGGAGGCAGCCTGTTTCCCTTTACTGGCCACACGGACATCAAGCTGCTTTCTATGTATCTGCAGGATGCCATTACGACAGGGCCCTGGACTCTCAACCTGGGTCGCGGCGATTTTTACCACGGGCTTGTTTCACACACAGTGAAGCCCAGCCCCGCCTTGCCTACAACGTGAAAAGAACGAATACTGTTTTTCGCGCTTCCTATGCGCGAGTGCTGGAAACGCCTTTTAATGAGAACTTGATTCTCTCCAGCACGGGATGCGCCAATCCGGTGCTGAACCCGCTTCTGGTTTGTGCGTCCAATACGGTCACTCCGTTCACTCCTGGATGGCGAAACGAGTTCCACGCCGGCCTGCAGCAGGCATTTGGGAAATACCTGGTCTTCTCAGGTGAGTACGTGTGGAAGTACACCCACAACGCTTACGATTTTGGCGTTTTTGGGGCCACGCCGCTGACTTTCCCGATTGAATGGCATAACTCCAAGATTCCCGGTGTTGCCGGACGCGTGAGTGTGCCAAACTTCCATGGGTTTACCGCGCTTTTTGTTTTCTCCAGTGTGCAGGCTCGCTTCTTTACGCCACAGATCGGCGGAGCTGGCGCGGTACCTTCAGCGATTGGCGCATTCCGCATTGA
>DATBVH010000206.1:0-4063 GCA_036515395.1 Candidatus Angelobacter sp. | reverse complement strand
GTGTGATGCCAACTATGTGCAATTGTTTTCAATAATATAGGGCAGCATTTCACCTGAAAAGCCTGCGTTTTGGCGGCCGGGCGCCTGCTGAAGAATGGCCCTAAATGGGAAAACGCGCCTTGAACCATTGGTATAACCCTTAAGTAGATTTAGTCATGCGCCAGAGCAACAAGGAGAGAACAGCGGCATGTATTCGCGGCACATTTCTGTGCAATATCAATTGAATGGCAAGCTGGCCAAGTGCCCGATGAAGTGGCTGGACAATTTCTCCATGCGCAGCTTTACCAATGATTCCATTTTTGACGACACGCTTCCGATCGCCGACGGAGAAATGAGGATCGGGACGCGCGTGCCGCTGGAAAAATTGAAAGCGGCGATGGAGGATTGGTTCCGCAGGAAGAGCTATCTGACCAAAGAGCAGGAATTGGTGATTGAAGAAACCAAGACCTAAACCTTACCGCTGATTACGCGGATTACACGGATTACACGGATTTTCACTGATAAGACAGTTGGTTATGTTTTTTCATGATTCAAGGTGAGCACCTTTCATCGGTGTTCCATAATCAACGAAGAAAAAAACTGAAAGCCTTACCACTGGTAACAGCGATGACGATGACAAGGAGTTCATCGTCTTCAATCATCGAAGAAACAAAATTGACAGTTCTTATCAGTGAAAATCCGCGTAATCAGCGGTAAGGGTTTGGTCTTCTGTCTTCGTCGGCGCAAAAATCAATGAGTGGTTTTTGTTTCTTCAGCCGCGACTTCTTTATCGGCAGTGACTTTGAATATGATGAGCACCTTGTCATCGTCATTCATACTGGCAGTGGAATAGGCTGAGACCTCCGCCAGCACTGAATCCACAATTCCCTGTGAGGTGCGTTCGCGATTTCGGCGCACGCAATCAGCCAGGCGTTTGGGGCCGTACTGATGCTTCTGCTCATCGGAGATGTGCAGGATACCGTCAGTCGAGCAGACGAGCACATCATCTTTTTCCAGCTTGACTGATCCGCGGGTGTAATCCACCTGCGGGAAAAGCCCGATGACGGTGCCGCCCTCTTCCAGTAATTTAATTTCACCGGTCTTGCCCCGCACCAGGATGGGAGGGATGTGTCCGGCATTGACATATTGGAGAATGTTTTTTCTGGTATCCACCAAGCCCAGAAACACGCTGAGATGCTTGCCAGCTTTGGTGTAGGTATAAAGCATTTCGTTCAGTGAAAAAGCCAGCACTTCAAGCGAGTGCAGATACATGACCAGCGCGCGCAACGTGGCTTGAAGGTTGGCCATGATCAACGCTGAGGAAACTCCGTGGCCTTCGACTTCAGCACTGACGAGAAGCAAAGACTGCGGACCCAGGTTGATGAAGTCGTAATAATCGGCGGCAACGTCAAAACAGAAATCGCTCAGCACGGCGATGTCATAGCCGGGGACCACGGGCGGCGCTTCCGGCAAAAGGCGGTGCTGGATGCTGCGCGCCAGAGAGAGTTCGCGCTCCATGCGCTGCTTCTCCATGGTGTCACGATGCATCTGCGCGTTTTCCAGCGCCATGGCCATGTGTCCTGAGAGCTTGTTGAGGAAGCCGACGTCATCGGGTGAAAACGCGCCGCTTTGCGCATTGAGCAGTTGCAGCACGCCAACAATTTCACCGGAATGGTGCTTGATGGGAATACTCAGCAGCGATTTGGTGCGGTAATTCAGCCGCTGGTCAAAACTGGGATCGAAAGATTCTAGTCTGTATGCGTCGTCCGTATTGATGAGCTCGCCGGAGACGGCCACCTGTCCTGCAATGCCTTTGCCAAAGGGAATGCGAATTTCCTGATGGTCGAGCCCGGAGGCCGCAATGGACCATAGCTGTTTGTGCTTGTTGTCGGCCAGAAAGACAGTACCGCGGTCAGCTTTTACTTCCGTCCGAGCGATTTTCAGGATCAGCTCCAGCAGCTCCGGAAGGTCGAGCGTGGAGTTGAGCATGCGCGTGGCTTCAAACAGCAAAGAAAGCTGGTTGATGCGCTTGTCTTTTTCCTGGGTGGCCAGAACGTTGTTGAGCTTGGCCGCGCTCATTTCAGAATAGAGCCGCCACCATAGCAGGAGATCCTCAGGGGCTTCAGCGGTGGTGTAAATGGCCAGTACGCCGGCAAGCTGGCCCGCAGCCAAAAGCGGATATCCGGAAATGTGCGTCAATCCAGTCTGGCGGGAAAATTCCAGGTCATCACCGCCAAAGGTGGAGAGCACAATATTTTCGATTGTAGTTTTGTTGTGGGCGATCTTGCCGACAGCGCCTGCGCCGGCAGCAGCATAGTCAAGCCGATGCGTTGCGGCAGTGCCCTGGGCATGCGTGAGATAGCAGGAGCCGGAAGATGCGTCCCAGAGCCAGAGCTCGGCGCGGGCAGCGTCAAAGTCACTGACCAGCATTTCCAGCACGCGGGCCGTAAGATCTTCTCCGGCGCGGCTGAGCGCTGCCACAGCGCTGGCAAACGCGTTCACGTAGTTCTTGCCCTGTATCTTTGTCTTTATCACGCTGTCTTTACCACGCTAATGGCGTCCACCAAAAATCGTTTCTCCAGATGAAGCCAAAGAAAAGGGCGATGCCTGTCCCAAGTTTACCGGGATTTCTGAAGACTTCACGGAGGAGTGACGTTAGTTTATGAAGGAGGTACCCGGAATGTAAAGAAAAAGCAATGGCTTGAGGAAACTAGAGTACCTGTGACTCAGGATGGAACCCAGCTCCAATTGCGCCGCCCGCAGTCGCGCCGGATTACGCTACCGGCGGAGGTTGATCATCTCGTCTCCCGGCCAGCAAAGCATTGATGAGACTTCCCAGGCCCCAGGCAGTCAGAACAAAACCTATGATCACCAAGACCCGTGACTGGTAGAGCATACCCCGATAAACGTACCCCAATGAGTCCTCGCCGTTCCAGCTCCATCCGTTGGTATGAAAAACGTAATAAATCAGAGCGAATCCGATAACAACCAGCATCAAGGAAACCGGAGCACTCAATTGTTTGCGCATTTATCCATTCCTCCGAGAAGGCAATTCTGAAATCTTATGTCCGTCAAGGATGTTGTTCGATCTGCGGCAAAACGGGCGCTTCTTTCTCTCCGCGATAGACTCTTGTTGCCCCGCGCACAATCCGGCGCAGCGGCAGCTCACCTTTATCATTGGCAAAGAATATCTCTCCAACTTTGTGGGTGCGATAGTACCAGCGTTTAAGGATGGCCAGCTCCTGGCTGAAACGCTGTGCCGATAAGCTTCCACTGGTTGCCACCGAATCCAGTGCGGCCCGGATGCGGCTATCAAGGGTTTGGGCCGGGACGGCCTCTGCCTGTGACTCTTGCAAGAAATTGACGGGATCATGCGGTGGGTCTTCGGAGTTTAGGCTTTCTGCTTCCTTGTTTTCCGATTTCCTGTTTTCTGGTTCCATCTTTTCTGATTTAACGACTTCTGATTCGACGCTTTCCGATTCCATTGAAATGGGCACCGGTCCCTGCAGTTCGCCACAATGGAAGCGAAACAACGAAACGGACTTCTCTTCTGCCGCCGGCTGAATGATCACCGCGTCTAATCGATCCAGGCGTCCGCAGATTTCGTCACAAGCAGAAAGAATGCCTTTGATCTTTGCGACTTTGGCATGCTGCGCCGCAGCCGCTTCAAAATCCAGTTCAGCAGAGAGGCGTTCCCGCTCCGCTTCCAACTCCCTCAATAAAGACTGGCCGCCAGAATCAAAGTACTCCTGCACCCGCGCCACTTCCGCCGCATAAGCCTCGTCGGTACAGCCTTTGAAGCATGGGGCCAGGCACATCTTCATCTCCGAGTAAACGCAGCCGGGAAAACTGGGATCGGGATTCAAATCAAAGGTGCAGCGACGCATCTTGAACAGATCGAGCGAATCGTTGAGAAACTTGTCTGCCACGGCACGCGAGCGAAACGGGCCATAGTAAAGCGACCGGCCGCTGAGTTTGCCGATGCGCGTGGTGACATAAGCGCGGGGGTATTCGTTTTCCAGATTGAAGCGGACCACCGGCGCAGGGCGGAGACGCAGGCGCTTCTGGTATGTCTCCGGAAATT
>DATBVH010000205.1:0-2232 GCA_036515395.1 Candidatus Angelobacter sp. | reverse complement strand
AATTACCTTTACCAGCTCAGCCACGGAGTCTGCGCTCTTCTGCAGGGCCGCTTGCTCATCTGCCGTGAGTTTGATTTCGATGATCTGCTCCAGGCCGTTCGAACCAAGCTTGCACGGCACTCCGACAAAAAGTCCCTTAATGCCATACTCGCCTTCAAGATGAACGGCGCAGGGCAGGATCTTCTTTTTGTCCTTGAGAATGGCTTCCACCATCTCCGTGGCCGCAGCGGATGGAGCGTAATAAGCACTGCCGGTCTTCAGATATTTCACGATCTCGGCGCCGCCGTCGCGTGTGCGCTGGATGATGGCATCAAGACGGTCTTTAGGAATTAGTTCCGTGATTGGGATACCCGCGACTGTTGAGTACCGCGCCAGAGGAACCATGGTGTCACCGTGGCCGCCGAGGACAAACGCGGTCACGTTCTCAACGCTTACGTTCAATTCTTGTGCGATAAAGGTGCGGAAGCGCGCTGAATCCAGCACACCGGCCATTCCGATGACGCGATTGCGGGAAAACTTGCTCAACTTGAACGCGGCCTGGGACATGGCGTCCAGCGGGTTGGAGACCACGATCAGGATGCAGTTGGGCGAGTTGGCGACAACTTTGGCAATCACGTCCTGCATGATCTTGTAGTTAGTATTGAGCAGGTCGTCTCGGCTCATGCCCGGCTTGCGCGCGATTCCTGCCGTGATCACCACAATGTCAGAATTCGCGGTATCGGCATAATCATTGGTTCCCAGAACGTAAGAATCGCGTTTCTCAATGGGCATGGCTTCCAGCAGGTCCAGCCCTTTGCCCTGAGGCACGCCTTCCAGCACATCAATCAAAACAACATTGGCCAGCTCTTTTGAGGCCACCCAGTGAGCGCACGTTGCACCCACGTTTCCTCCACCTACAATCGTTACTTTTTTGCGCATTCCTTTTCCTTCCTGAATTTTTGTGAAATCTACACTGCTGTTTTCTTGCGCCGGTCAATCATGTTTTCAATCATGTGTCCGGCAAACTCACTGGTTCTAACTTTGGTGGAGCCTGGCATCAGACGCTCAAAATCATAGGTCACAAACTTCTGCTGGATTGTGGCTTCCAAAGAGGTTTCAATCATCCGCGCCGCTTCTGACCAGCCAAGGTAATCGAGCATCATTACGCCGGAAAGAATTACCGATCCGGGGTTGATCACGTCTTTATCCGCATACTTGGGGGCCGTGCCGTGCGTGGCTTCAAAGACAGCGTGCTGATCGCCCACGTTGGCTCCGGGTGCTATGCCGAGTCCGCCCACCTGCGCCGCGCATGCATCGGAAATATAGTCGCCATTCAGGTTTGGCGTAGCCAGAATGTCATACTCCGCCGGGCGGATAATTACCTGCTGGAAGATCGAGTCGGCAATGCGGTCATTGATCATGATCTTTTTCTTCCACTCGCCGTTGCCATGCGATTGGCCTAGCGATTCGAGCACCTGCTTTACTTCCGTCTCAACTTCTTGCCTGAAGCTGGCCGGCGCAAAATCCATGCCGGGTTCAACCATGGCAGCATTCTGTTCCACGCTCAGGTTGGGGGTCTTGTCTTTGTTGTCCAGAATCCAGCTCTCACGCTCCGTCACAATCTGGTCGCGGAACTCATCACGCGCAACTCCATAGCCCCACTCGCGGAAAGCGCCTTCAGTAAATTTCTGGATGTTTCCTTTGTGCACCAGCGTTACAGAACGTCGCTTGTTCTTGACTGCGTGCTGGATAGCCATACGCACCAGGCGCTTGGTACCGAAAATGGAAATCGGCTTGATTCCGATACCGGAATCTTCACGGATATGTTTCTTGGTACCTGCCAGCATGGTGTTATTGAGGTAATCGATAAGTTTTTTTACTTCAGGCGTTCCCTGCTTCCATTCGATGCCTGCATAAACGTCTTCAGTGTTCTCACGAAAAATGATTACGTTGAGCTGGTCAGGGTGCTTCACGGGCGAGGGCACGCCAGAGTAATAGCGCACCGGACGAATGCAGGCGTAAAGGTCCATGATCTGCCGCAATGCCACGTTCAGCGAACGAATGCCGCCGCCGATCGGCGTGGTGAGCGGGCCTTTGATGGAAACATGGAGATCCCGGGCAGCATCCACTGAGCCTTGCGGCAGCCAGTCTTTGAATTTGGTAAATGCCTTTTCTCCGGCAAAGATTTCATACCAGTGGATTTTGCGTTTGCCGCCGTAAGCCTTTTCTACTGCGCCATCGAACACGCGCACT
>DATBVH010000204.1:0-3507 GCA_036515395.1 Candidatus Angelobacter sp. | reverse complement strand
GGTGTTCCTGCGAGTGTGAACGCAAGGAGACGCCTTACCGCAGAGAGGGCAAGTCATGGGCCGGTTCGGAGATTTTCGCCAGGAGCGGGACGCATCCGGCTGGGCCAGCTTTTGCTTTTACAAAACTTGCCGTGGTAACTTGCCCAGACTGGCTTTCTACGGCATGCGATCCCAACATAAGTTTGTTATCACAGCAGGACTGATTTGTCACTTGTTTGTCGCCGCACCACTAGTGACAAGCCAGGCGCTCACAAGTCCTGGCGTGCAGAATCCTGCAATGCCGGTGGAACAAAGCACGCCGACCGCCACACCCACGCCAGCCGAGCCGGAGCAAAATGCTGCGGCCACGAAACCCCCAATCGGAAATTGCCATTCCGTGATCACCTCTCCGCCGGCGACGCCGCAGGCTGCAGCGCAAAGCGCGGGAACCGCTTCGACCACAACGCAAAACAAGAAAGTGCGGGTGCCGATTAGCGAAGAGAATCCTGTCATCATTGACGCGCGTGAGTGCGAGCAGGCAGGCAAGGTTTACACTTTGCGCGGCGACGTGCAGATTCAGTTTGCGGAATACATATTTCACGGCGATCTGGTTACGTATGATTCCGCGTCGGGCGACGTTGCGGCCAAAGGGCATGTTTCTTTAGACGGTGGACGCCGTGACATACACATCAGCGGCAGTGAAGGCACTTACAACCTGCATTCTCAAACAGGCAAGTTTTACGACGTGCGCGGATCAACCGGAGCGCGATTCAAAGGGCGCAGCGTTACGCTCACCTCATCCAGCCCGCTTTCATTTTCAGGCAAGCTGGTAGAGCAGACCGGGCCGGATGAGTACGTGCTTCATCACGGATCTGTAACCTCATGCGAACTGCCGCACCCCAAATGGACATTCACGGCGGCAAAGATCATTCTCAGGGTGGGAACGTCCGCGCATGTTTATAACACCACGTTTCGACTGAAAGGCATTCCGGTTTTTTATTTGCCATATGCAGCGCCGCCGGTGGAGCGTCTGGGACGCGAAAGCGGCTTTTTGATCCCGAATTTTGGCACGTCGAATACCAAGGGCACGGTGATGGGCGACTCTTTCTATTGGGCCATCAACCGCAGCATGGACGCCACACTGGGTGGTGAATATCTCTCCAAGAGAGGATGGGCCCTGCTGGAAAGTTATCGGTATAGACCGAATGAAGCGTCGTTTCTTAATCTGAATTACTTCGGCGTGCTTGATCGTGGCATCACCACCACTTCAGTCAATCAGTCCGGGCAAACCGTTTCGCAGGTAGCGAAGCAGGGTGGGGAAGATGTAAAGCTCAATGCCGAAACCACATTCGCCCATGACGTCCGCGGGGTTGCTTCCATTGATTACCTGAGTTCTTTCATCTTCCGGCTCGCCTTTACTGAAAACTTTTCTCAGGCCGTGAATTCTGAGGTTAAATCCGCAGCCTTCCTCACCAAAAATCTTCAGGGATTTTCATTCAATGGTTTTTTGGCGCGCTACCAGAACTTCCAGAGCAAGATCAATGACGATGTGATCACGATCCTGCACGCGCCTGGAGTTGAATTTTCCAGCGTGGATCGAAAGATTTTTGACACACCCATTTACTGGTCGTATGACGTGGATGCCGGCGGCTTGCGGCGCAGCCAGCCTGGCTTTGTTACGCCCGGTGTGGTTGGGCGTGCTGATGTAGATCCAGACATAAGCCTGCCCATTTTTTACAAAGGATGGACCTTCCGCCCGGACGTTCAACTCCGCAACACGGTCTATTCTCAGCAGCAGTCCACGGCGCAATCGATCATTACTGCTCATCACGAGTTGTTCAATCGGCGCACGATCGCCACCAGCGTTGAACTGCGTCCGCCAGTGCTGAGCAGGGTTTTTGACGGGACCATTGCGGGACGAAAAATCAAGCACACGATTGAGCCACGGGTAGTCTATCGCTACACCAATGGCGTGGAGAACTTCGGCTCCATCATTCGTTTTGATTTCAGAGATATTCTCAGCAACACGAATGAAGTCGAATTCGGTTTGCTGCAAAGGCTCTTCACCAAACGGGAGCGCCCGGAATGCAACAAGGAGACAACAAGCACTGCTTCCCCCGCCAGCGTCCAGGCTATTGCTGCGGCTGCATCCTGTGAGCCTGCGGGCGCAGATGAGTTTGTGAGCTGGGAAGTCAAAATGAAGTACTTTGCCGATCCCACTTTTGGTGGAGCGGTTGTCAACGGCACGCGCAACGTCTTGACCACCACCGCAAGCTTTACCGGCATTGCTTTCGTCACCGATCCGCGGCGGTTTTCTCCCGTGGTATCGCGGCTGCGCGTGCGCACCAGCACAAACAGCGATCTGGAATGGCAGGTTGATTATGACAGCAAGAAGGGCCGCATCAATTCCAGCACCCTCTATACCGGATTTCATTTTGGAGATTTCTTTGTCGGCGCCAGCCATGCTTACCTCCAGGTTCCTGGCGAGGTGGTATCCGATCCCACTACGGGACGGGTGCTGCCCACTTGCATCCCGCACGTTTTTAACCAGCCAGCCTGCGTACCGCCTCTGTTTGATCAGATTCGCGCGCAACTCGGATACGGCAGTCCGACCAAGAGAGGCTGGAGCGCGGCAGCGAACATTGGTTTTGATCGCGAATTCAACCTGCTGCAATATGGGGCCGCGCAAACTGCCTATAACTGGGATTGTTGTGGCCTTAGCTTCGAGTACCGGCGCTTTTCTCTTGGCTCAGTCCGCAACGAAAACCAATATCGATTTGCCTTTACGCTGGCGAATATTGGATCGTTCGGCAATTTGAAGCGCCAGGAACGGCTGTTTTAGGACGAGCTTCACCACTGAGGACACAGAGAAACACAGAGGGGTTCGGTTGAGTGTGCTTTCCCTGGGCAATCTCCGTGACCCTTGGTGTCCTTTGTGGTTAAAATCTAAATATGGAGTTATCCGCCAAGCAGCTTCTACTTGAAGACTCGCTCCGGTCGCTGGGCCGCACGCTGGTCGCATACTCTGGCGGTGTCGATTCGGCCTACCTGGCATGGGTCGCTAATAAAGTTCTAGGCAAGGACATGCTGGCAGTAATCGCGGACTCGCCCAGTCTGGCTCGGACCCAGCTTCAGGACGCTCTCGCATTCGCGCAGGAGCATGGGATTCCCACTGAGGTGGTCCAGACCAGCGAAATGGAACGGGCGGAATACGTCCGCAATGACCGCCAGCGGTGTTTCCACTGTAAAGACGAACTCTTTCAGGTGATGGAAGGATTCGCGGAAAAGCGTGGTTTCCAATCGATTGCCTACGGTGTAAATGTCGACGATCAAAGCGATTTCCGGCCCGGCCAGGCGGCTGCGCGCCAGCATCAGGTAGCAGCCCCACTGCTTCAGGTGGGATTGACCAAAGCTGACATTCGGGAACTGGCCCGCACGGCGGACCTTCGCGTCTGGGAAAAGCCCGCTTCTGCGTGCCTGTCATCCCGCATTGAGTATGGCCGTCCGGTAACTCTGGAAGCTCTCTCA
>DATBVH010000203.1:0-15042 GCA_036515395.1 Candidatus Angelobacter sp. | reverse complement strand
CGGAACTTTATGATGATCAGGGACGGCAGATAGGATCGTTTGCCCTACAGCGCCGCGTGCTGGCGTCCTATGATGACTTTCCCAAAGTGCTGCGCGACGCCATTATTTCCACGGAAGACAAAACTTTTGAAACGCACTGGGGCATCAATTTCTGGCGGGTCTTTGGCGCAACGTATCGCGACATAACATCAGGCTCGCGGGCGCAGGGAGCTTCCACGCTCACCATGCAGCTTTCGCGCAACTTGTTTCTCTCTCCTGAACGCCATTTCAGCCGCAAAGTGCAGGAAGCCCTGCTTGCCTTGCAGATTGAGCGGCGCTTTACCAAGCAGCAGATCTTCACGCTTTATTGCAACCAGATCTTTCTAGGACACGGCGTATATGGCTTTGAAGCCGGAGCGGAATACTACTTCAACAAGCACGCAAAAGATCTGAAGCGGGAAGAAGCCGCGCTGCTGGCGGGCTTGCCCAAAGCGCCGGTTTTTTACTCGCCCATCAATTTTCCTGACAAGGCGTTGAAGCGCCGCAACCTGGTCATCAACAACTTGCTGGAAGATGGCAAGATCACGGCCGAAGAAGCTGGCCGCGCCAAAACCACGCCGTTGCACTTGAACATCCAACCTGATCGGTCACCGGCCCCGAACTTTGTAGAGGAAGTGCGCCGCTTTCTGGAAAAGAAATATGGGGCGGATGAAGTGCATGAGGGCGGCTTGCGGGTTTATACCTCGCTCGACCTTGACTTGCAGAAAAGCGCCACGCAGGCAGTACTGGACGGACTGGCCGCATACGAGCGCCGCCACGGCTGGAAAGGCCAGTTGAAAAATGTGGTGCAGAACGGCGAGAGCATCAGCAAGTATCAGGACGCAGACTGGCAAAAGCCACTGGTTGTTGGAGATTATGTTCACGCGCTAGTGGTGGATATTGGGCTGCAATTCTGCAAAATCAAGCTGGGCCGCGCCAGCGCTTCTCTTGGTCCTGCGGAGCTGGCTTGGACCGGCCGCAAGTTGCCCAAGAACATACTTGCCGTTGGCGATATTATTTACGTCAAAGTCCTTGCCCTGAATTCTGATGGCTCCGCAAGGGTTTCTTTGGAGCAGGATTCAGGCGCGCAGGGGGCGCTCTTGGCAATCGAGAACGCTACCGGCGATATCAAAGCCATGGTCGGCGGCCGCGATTACGACGCGTCAAAATTCAACCGTGCGACGCAGGCTTCGCGCCAGGCAGGGTCTTCCTTCAAGCCATTCGTGTATACCGCAGCCATTGATCAGGGCGCGGAACCGGATGACATCATCCTGGACGCACCAACTACCTTCAACAGCGCGGGCGTCCCCTATTCTCCGCGCAACTTCGATCGCCGGTTTGAAGGCAACATCACGCTCCGCCATGCCCTGGCGGAGTCGCGCAATGTTCCTGCGGTTAAATTGGCTCAGCGCGTCGGTATGCCCACCGTGGCCGATTACGCGCGTCGCTTCGGCATCACATCACCAGTCCTGCCATTTCTGCCGGTGGCGCTCGGCGCTGCCGATGTTACGCTTTACGAACAAACGTCCGCGTACACCGTCTTTCCCA
The DNA here is from genome assembly GCA_036515395.1 of Candidatus Angelobacter sp. Classification (GTDB taxonomy): domain Bacteria; phylum Acidobacteriota; class Terriglobia; order Terriglobales; family Acidobacteriaceae; genus Angelobacter. Next base: position 13,476 of record DATBVH010000203.1, on the reverse strand, counting down.
ACGACGGGCTGCGCATTGAGCCGCGCTATATCCGCAAAGTCACGGACTATGAAGGCCACGTGCTGGAGCAGGATTTTCCTGACGCCAAAGATGTGATCAGCCAGCGCACGGCACGGACTATGGTGTCACTGCTGGAAGAAGTGGTGAAGCACGGCACCGCGAGCAGCGCAAAAAAATTGAACCATCCCGTGGCGGGCAAAACCGGCACAACCAATGACTACACGGACGCTTGGTTTGTGGGCTTCACGCCCAGCCTGACTTGCGGCGTTTGGGTGGGCTACGACGAAAAAAAGGATTTAGGAGAAGGCGAAACCGGCGGCCACGCGGCTTTGCCCATCTGGATGGATTTCATGCGCGCCGTGGTTTCCGATCCAGCGCGGAAGGGTGAGACCTTTCCTACTACAGGCATCGACAAAAAGAAAACCGCGGCAATCAAGCGCGCTGCCATCACGCCGCCTCGCCATGCCGGAGACGCGGAGGCCCACTAATTGCTGCGCAAAGTAATCAAGTACTCTTTTCTTGGATTGGTATTGCTGCTGGTATTTCTCTCCTCTGCATTACTGGCTATGCGCTTCGCCATCCAGGGGCGAGAGGTTCGCGTGCCAAGGCTCACCGGCCTTACTCCCGCTGAAGCAGAGCGCGTCGCAAATTCTGATGGTCTGGTTCTCTCCGTAGAGAGCCGCTTTTACAATCCATCCGTGCCTGCGGGAAGAATTGTTTCACAGTCGCCCACGCCCGATGCGACGGTGCGTCGCGGCTGGAAGATTCGCGTCGCAGCCAGCCTGGGAACGCAACACGCAGCGGTGCCAAACCTGATCGGTCAAAGCCAGCACGCTGCCGGCATCAACGTAAGCCGTCGCGGGCTGGAAGTTGGCAGTGTCGCGACCATACATCTTCCCGGCGCGAGCCCGGACTCCGTGCTGGCGCAGTCGCCATCGCCCGAAGCGGCAGATGTAACATCACCAAAAGTAAGCTTGCTGATTGCTGCCGCCGATAACGGCCAGAGTTATGTGATGCCCAGCTTTGTGGGAAAGCCTTTAGCAGATGCCAACATTGCGCTGATCAAAGGCGGCTTCACACTGGGCAAGGTTCGTGTTGTCAGCAATGGTGATGACAGCAATGCTGCGGAGAAACCGGGGATTATCCTGCGGCAATCGCCTGTAGCAGGACAGCGCGTGGCGGCAGGAGCCGCGATCAGCTTTGATGTGAGGAAATAGTTGGGACTAACCACCGAGACACAGAGGAACACGGAGGAAAGATTCAATGCAGGCTATTGGTTATTGAATATGGGGAAGCTTGTTTCGTAACGTTCTTCGATTGAAGCGCGACAAATAAACCTCTGTGTTCCCCGTGGCATCAGTGGTTAATGCCTTTCTATAACAGCAGCGAAGAAGCCATCGCAAGGATGAACACCTGGAATTGTACGCAGAAAATCTCCGCTGATCAGCGCATCGATATTTTCCCAGACCAGCTCTCCTGAATCCCGCAACCGTTGTAATTCATTTCGAACCGGAATGACTTTGAACTCGGACGCGCCGAGTAGTGAGCCGGCAATCACCTTCTCGTTCTCTTCCGGCTCAAGAGAGCAGGTGGAATAAACCAGCCTCCCGCCGGGCGAAACGTGACCCATTGCTGCCTTGAGAATTGCAATCTGGCGGTATTGCAGATCGAGAAGATCTTCCGGCTTAAGCTTCCATTTAATTTCCGGATTGCGCGCCAGCGTTCCTGTGCCGGAGCATGGGACATCGGCCAGCACGCGGTCAAAGTCTGCGCCATACGGCAGAGCGAGCGCGTCTGCCGTCACTACTTCTACATTTTGCTGTGGGGCCAATCTTCGCAACAGTGTTGCGCGATGCGGATGGATTTCCGTGGCGACGATCTCTGCTTCCGGCAGCCGAGTGGCCATAGCGGCAGTCTTGCCGCCGGGAGCAGCGCAGCAATCGAGTATGCGACGCCCCTGGCCGACGAGCGCAGCCACCAATTGAGAACCTTCATCCTGGATGGCAAGGTTTCCGTCGCGGAATAATGGCGTCGCGGTGACATCGCCACAGGTCACCATTCGTGCAGTTGCCATGAGCGCACCGGGGGCGATTTGAATTTCCTGTGCGGATAAGAGCTTTTCGTCTTCAGAGCTGCTTAAGCGCAGAACCGTCGGAGGAATGCGCTGGTCGTATTCGCAGACTTTCTGCGCAATACCATGGCTGAAGAATGCCACCCATCGCTCCACCAGCCAGCGAGGGTGAGCATACGATACGGATAAGTAGCTTGAATCCCTGGAAACAGACGTTGGCAATTGGCTGCCAGCCCGACCCACCTTGTGCATGACGGCGTTGACCAGACCGGCGGCTGAAACTTTCTTCGCCTGCTTGACCAGTTCCACAGTTTCATTCACGGCAGCGTGCGCCGGTACCTTAGTAAGAAATTGTTTTTGATAAACGCCCATACGCAGGGCCGTCAGGACTTCGAAATCCAGTTTCCTCATTGGAGTAAAACTGAAGCGGGCGATCACGTGGTCGATTGCAGACCGCCAACGCAGCACGCCCATGACGATTTCCGTGGCAAGATTACGATCGACAGGAGAGAGCTCGTCGAGCAGAGACGAATGCAGCAGTTCCACAGCATAGGCAGACTCTCGTTCCACGCGTAACAGAATGTTGAATGCAACCACGCGCGCTGGAGAGACTGCCACGTTCAGGCTTCCTTAGCTGAAACGAGCTGTTCGCCCGGAGCGGGATGATAGCCATTGATGAACTCGCGCGCCGCCATGATTTTCTTTCCTTCCGGCTGGATCTGCAGCAGCTGCAGTACGGTGCGCTGGCCACAACCCACAAAGAGTTTCTCATCGCCAACCCGAAGTTCGCCGAGTTCCAAATTAGACGCAGCATCTTCCGTTATGGCGCTGATTAATTTCAAACTCTTGCCGCGAAATTGGGTGTACGCTCCGGGCCAGGGCTGAAAGCCGCGCAGACGATTGTGAATCTCCGTGGCGGTGCGGGTGAAATCGACAAGTCCATCTTCTTTCTTCAGAATCGGCGCAAGCGTGGCTTGTGTGTGGTCCTGCGGGACCGGCGTAATACTTTTGTCCTCAAGTCCATGCAGCGTTTCAACTATCAAATCAGCGCCCATTTCAGCCAGTCGCGGCGCATATGTCATGGCAGTATCTTCCGGACGGATGGCCATTTCTTTTTGCAGCAAAATGTCGCCTGTATCCAGACCTTCATTCAGCAGCATGGTGGTAACGCCGGAAACCGTTTCACCATGCGCGATGGCCCATTGCACCGGCGCAGCTCCGCGATATTTCGGGAGCAAAGACGCATGCACATTGATGTTGCCGTTTCGCGGCAACACCAGCATCCACGGCGGAATAATTCTGCCATAACCGACGACGATGATTGCATCCGGCTGCAGAGCTTGGAGCTGTGCCTGAAATTCTTCGTTCTTTTTGATTTTCTCAGGCTGGATCACCGACAGGCCGAGCTTCAACGCCGATTGCTTTACCGGCGGCGCAGTCAATGTCATACCGCGCCCCTGCGGGCGGTCAGGCTGGGTCACAACAAGTTGAATTTCAAACCCGGCGGCGTGCAGGCGCTCCAGTGACGGCACGGCAAACATCGGCGTGCCGCAAAAAACCAGCTTCATACCCACTCGCCGGCGCGCACCAGTTTCTTGATCTTGCGCTTGATCAGGTCACGCTTGAGCGCGCTCACATGGCTGATAAACAGCCTGCCGTTCAGATGATCAATCTCATGTAGAAAGGCGCGAGCCAGCAGGTCGTCGCCGGTTTTTTCAAACCAGTTTCCTTCCACATCCTGCGCGCGAACCGTCACAATATTGGCGCGCGTCACATTCTCACGAAAGTCTGGAAGGCTCAGGCAGCCTTCCTGCCCGTTCTGCCTGGCTTCACGGGCAATGACCTCTGGATTCACCAGCACAAGTTTGGCATTGGGGTCTTCTTTGAATGTGGTATCGATCACCGCAATGCGTTTGCTGATGCCAATCTGCGGCGCCGCCAGTCCCACGCCATGGGCCGCATACATGGATTCAAACATGTCATCGACCAGCTTTTTCAGCTCAGCATTGAATTCGGTGACGGGTTCGGTCGGCCGCTCCAGCACCGGATCACCATAGAGTACGATTGGATAAATCATTCGTTGTGCTAGAACTCCCGCAATTGTTGTTGATAGCAGGCAAAATTCCGTCGCGTTTCGGTGATGGAATCGCCGCCAAATTTTTCCAGCGCGCAGCGCGCCAGCGTGAGCGCAACCATGGCTTCAGCGGCAACGCCGGCCGCCGGCACCACGCAAACGTCGGAGCGCTCATAGGCAGCCTTGACCGGCTCACGCGTGGCAAAATCCACCGATCCCAGCGGACGCCGCAACGTGGAAATCGGCTTCAGGTAGCCGCGCACCAGGATATCCTGGCCGTTGGAGATGCCACCTTCAATTCCGCCCGCGTGATTGGATGCACGAGTGAAGCCGGTAAAGTGCGCCTCGCTGCTCTTGTTGTAACCGATCTCATCATGCACGCCGGAGCCGAATGAAAGCGCCGACTCAACTCCTGTGCCGATTTCGACGGCCTTTACGGCCTGCAATGACATCACGGCCATCGCCAGCATACCGTCCAGACGCTCATCCCACTGGGCAAAGGTGCCGAGGCCGGGGGGCACATTGTGCGCCACAACTTCAAACACTCCACCGATGGAATCGCCAGTACGCAACGCGTGATCCACTTCAGCTTTCATGCGCTGTTCGGAATCCGTATCCGCGCAGTTGAGAAGAATCTCTTGCCTGTCATGTAGTTCCTGAAGTTTTTCCCACGGCACTTCCGCGTTGGCAAGAGTGGCCTTGCCTACGGCGATTACGTGGCTCAGCACCTCAATGCCAAGCTCCAGCAAGAAAAGTTTAGCGATTGCGCCGATGGCGACGCGGGCAGCGGATTCGCGGGCGGAAGCGCGTTCCAGAATGTATCGGGCTTCAGGGAAGTTGTATTTCAGCGCACCCGCGAGATCAGCGTGTCCTGGTCGCGGAGAAGCCACGCGTTTGTGCTTTTCAGGATCGCCGGACTCGACCGGCAGCGACTCCTCCCAGTTCTTCCAGTCTTTGTTCTCCAGCAGAATTGCAATCGGCGAGCCAATGGTTTTGCCGTGACGCACGCCGGAGATGATATGAACCTTGTCGGTCTCAATCTTCATGCGTCCGCCGCGGCCAAAGCCCTGCTGGCGACGCCAGAGTTCACGGTTGAGAAATGCCAGGTCAATGCTCAGACCTGCAGGAACGCCGGATAGGAAAGCCACAAGGCTTTCTCCGTGCGATTCTCCGGCAGTAAAGTAGCGCAGCATGGTTGGTATACAGCTTTGCCCGAACAAAAATCCCCAGCAAAACATTTGATTGTAACGTATGTTTCTGCCGCTCCGCTCAGGCCACCGAAGGGCCGCATAATAATAGAAAAGAAAAAAGGCAGGCTGACGAGGCCCGCCGAGACGAGAAGACTTGCGAGGAATGAAACTTCGTGTGGCGTTACGCCACTGGCTGGATCAGGCAGCGTGACGAATCTTGCTGCGTACTTTGTCGCGCGTTTCGTCGTCAATTGACGTCATATTGTGTTGCTCGCGGCCATGCTGTTCGGCCTTGCGCAGCACTTCATCCGGACTGGAGCCTTTCGCTTCCCATGAGCATCCGGTGAAGCCGGCGTCGGCGCAGCGGAATGAATAATTCTCGTTTCCTGTATCAGTGCGGTTCGGCTGAGTGATATTGGCCATTTTTACCTCCACAACCATTTTCCCGCGAATCCAGAGCTGAATGGGGCAAGATCGAAAGCTGCTGTTGGAAATTGTGAGCAGATCACGAGAAAACAATTCTTAACTTTTTGTGTTCTATCTGATTGAAGGCAAATCGCTTCTATGCAGATACCGTTTACTTAAAACTGCATCCAACCTGTTATGCTGCGATAACCGAACAGGAGAGCTCTATTGTCAGTCGGTACCCACACCAGAAAAACGTTAGCGGCACTCGCGATCATCGCATTATCCTGGCAAGCTTCCGCCGTGGCCCAAAGCGCAGCTAATCCCACCATCTCCGCGCAGACACAAAATCTGGATGCACTGCTCGATCAAAGTTACAACGCCATGTACAACCTGCGGTTCGATGAAGCGCTTCGCCTGGCTGAATCCGCTAAACGCATGGCCAATGACGATCCCGTTCCGTGGATGGCGCAGGCGTGCGCTGTTCTTTTCCGCGAATTCGATCACATGCACATCCTGCGCAGCGAGCTCTTTGCCGCCGATGACAAATTCATTGACGGGCCGCCGTTTACCTGGGACACACAACGTCGCAAGGACTTTGATATTGCTCTTGCCGGCGCGGAAAAGCTGGCGCAGGATCGCCTGAAGCAAAGCAAAGACGATCCCAGAGCGTTGTTCGCGCTCACGTTGGCCAGCGGGCTGCGCGCCGACGATGCCGCGCTCATTGCCAAGAAAAAATTCAGTGCGCTCTCTTACACCAAATCGGCAAATGGTTACGCCGAACGCCTGCTGGCGCGCTCGCCTGACTATTACGACGCCTACATCGCCACCGGCATGGGCAAATACATTATTGGTGGCAAGGCTGCTCCTGTCCGATGGATGCTCCGCCTGGGCGGACTCAAAGGCGATCAGGAACAAGGTGTAAAAGAGCTGACGCTGGTTGCCGACCACGGCCGCTTTCTTATGCCTTTTGCACGCATTCTGCTGGCTTTTGACGATCTCCGCCACAACAATACCGCTGCGGCCCGCAAAAAGCTTGAATGGCTTCGTGAACACTTCCCCAACAACCCGCTCTTTATGCAGGAAATCGCCAAGCTAAACCATCCTGTCGGCGGCCCCGGCCAGAACTAAACGGCAACTCTCATTTACAATAGAAACATCCCAGATTGAACAACCTGCCCCGAACATTGCCCCCTGGAAGGTGCATTTGTTGTGCATCTGCGGGGACATACCCTTTCGTACATCGGCAAAAGCCCATGCGACCTGCTAGCATTCCGATACGCTGAAGGACCTTTGGAGAGTACTTTTTGCAACCTACTTTGGAACCCAGAAAACCCTTGAAAACTGCTGCTTTCCTTGCTTTTGCCATGCTGGCTATGACTGCTGGCGCATCGGCGCAAATGCAGACCGTCGCCTCCAAATCGCCGACCGTTGAAGACAAGCTGGCCCAGTCATACCATGCAATGTATGACCTGAAATTTCAGGAAGCTTTCAAGGCCGCCGACGAAGCCAAAGCCGTCGCCCAGGACGATCCATTGCCTTACGTAGCGCAGGCTTGGGTGGTGTTCTTCCGCGAGCTTGATCGGTTGCACATTCTTCGTAGCGAGCTGTTTGCCACCGACGATAGTTACAATTCCCGCGACAGCTACGTATGGGACGCCGGCAACAAGAAAATCTTCGATAGCAGCCTTGATCAGGGTGAAAAGCTGGCGCAGGACCGCCTGAGCCGCAATCAGGCCGATCCCCGCGCGCTGCTGGCGCTTTCGCTCATCAATGGCCTGCACGGCGACGATTACGGCATCTTCACCAAAAAAGACCTCAAGGCCATTTCCTATATCAAGACTGCCACAACCTACGCCGAGAAACTGCTGGCCCAGTCCCCGGATTCCTATGACGCTTATGTGGCCACCGGAATGGGCAAGGTGATTGTGGCGCGTAAATCCGCTCCGGTGCGCTGGGTGCTTCGCCTTGGCGGACTTAAAGGCGATGAAGGCGAAGGCGTAAAGGAACTTACGCTCGCCGCCGACCACGCCCACTACCTTGCGCCATTCGCCCGTCTGCTGGTGGTCTTCGAGGACGTGCGCTTCAAGAATACTGACGATGCGCGCCGCAAGCTGGAAGCTCTCCATCAGCAGTTCCCCAACAATCATCTTTTCCAGGACGAGCTTAATAAGCTGGGACGCACATCAGCGCAGCTGGTCCGCCAGGGCAACTGAAGCCGCGCCGTCAATTTTTCCGCTGGGTCCGTTCTGCACAAAGACGATCGCGCGCAGGTCGCCGCGCTTCCAGTCTTTCTCTAGCTTAAGCGGCACTGTGGTTTCGATTGCGCCACTCTGCAACGAACCCACTTGGCGCAGCTCACGCACCACAGCCGCGTGGTGCAGCATGCGTCCGCCGTTCTCGCCTGATCCCACTTGCGTCGATAAATTGTCCTCGGTGATCGCCAGCATCACCAGCGCATTGCCGCTCGATGGCCCCGCAGAGCCTTTGACCTGAATGTTTAATTGGTCCGCGCCGGCCAAAGCAATCTTCTCCTGTGCCGCTTCCAAATGGCTGGCTTGCTGCCGGATTGTGCGTTGGGCTTGCCCGGCATCATTACCCACAAATTCCACTTCACCATCCACCACCATCTCAGGCGTGTACGGGCCATCCACTTTCAGGGCATGCGTATATTGCTCCTGCCGCTGGGTAAAATCCGCTGAAGAAAATCGGTCTTTCCATCCCAGCGAATTCCAATAATCCACGTGAAAGCCAAGCGGGATCACCTGAACGTTTTTCGCGGCAAGGTCCTGCCGCAATCGCCCCAGCAACTCATCCGCCGGCGGACAACTGGAGCATCCTTCAGAAGTGAAGAGTTCGACTACGACCGCTTTGCGAGGGACGGCGGGTTCTGTCGTTTTGCCCGATATGAGTGATATGTAAGCAATGCCCAGGCAAGCCATACCAACTAAAGTTGCCAATGCTGAAATTTTTCCTATGCGCATACGGTGCACAGCTTTCCTTTTATTGCAAACGTATCTTAAGTACGTTCAACCGAGCGCGCCGGATTTACGTCTTAGTAAACTTCTTCCAGCCCCACTACTAAATACCAGCGTCCGCCCTCTACTCCTTCACCGCAATCCCCAGCGTTTTCATCTTGCGATACAGATGGCTGCGCTCCAGGCCCAGCACCTCCGCTGCCCGCGTGACGTTGCCGTGGTTCTCATCCAGTTTTTTCAGGATGTAATCGCGCTCATAGGCGGCGCGGGCCTGATGCAGCGTGGAAAAGCCCGCCGTAGAAGATCGTCCGCCTTCACGATGGATCAGTGGCGGCAGGTGCTTGCGTTCAATCTTGTGCGCCGTAGGATTCATGATGACCAACCGTTCAATTACGTTGCGCAGCTCGCGGACATTTCCCGGCCAGGAATAGCGGGTAAGCGTTTCAATGGCTTCATCCGTGATTTCGCGCGACCGGCGGCTATAAGCGGCGGAAAATTCTTTTAGAAAATGTTTTGACAGCAGCGGAATATCTTCCTTGCGTTCGCGCAGCGGCGGAACATAAAACGGAATCACGTTCAGCCGGTAGAACAGGTCTTCGCGAAAATTGCCGCGCGAAATTTCTTCGTCCAGGTCTTTGTTTGTCGCGGCAATCACCCGCACGTCCACTTTCACCGGATCGTCATCGCCCACCGGAGTAAATTTCTGCTCATCGAGCGTGCGCAACACCTTGGACTGCGTCTTCAAGCTCATATCGCCTACTTCGTCCAGGAACAGCGTGCCTTCATTTGCTTTTTCGAACTTGCCTTCTTTGTCGCTGGCCGCGCCCGGCAGCGCGCCTTTGCGATGACCGAACAGCTCGCTTTCAATCCAGTCTTCCGGGATAGCGGCGCAATTCACCTCAACAAATAGTTTGTCCTTGCGCAGGCTGTGTGCATGGATGGCGTGCGCCACCAGCTCTTTGCCTGTCCCGGACTCGCCATAAATCAGTACGCGGCCGTTCGTAGGCGCCATCACGGCAATCTCATGCCGCAAGGCCTTCATGGGAATACTTTCACCCACGATGACGCTCCTGGCCTGGAACTGCTTTTTGAATTCGGCGTTCTCCAGCCGCAGCCGGTGCGCTTCCAGTGCGTTCTTTAGGACGATGAGCGTCCTATCCAGCGAAAGCGGCTTTTCCAGAAAATCAAATGCGCCGAGCTTGGTGGCGCGGACGGCGGTCTCAATCGTTCCATGGCCGGAGATGATCACCACTTCCGGCGGATCTTCTAATTGCCTGATTTTTTCCAGCGTCTCCAGGCCGTCGATGTTCGGCAGCCAAATATCCAGCAGCACCACTTCGCACGAGCGCTTCTTCAATTGCTCCAGGCACGCCTCGCCGCTTTCCGCCAGCAACACCTTGTAGCCTTCATCCTCCAGGACGCCACGGAGCGACTCCCGGATATCGCGTTCATCATCCACCACCAGGACGCTATGCACTCTGCGACTCCGATGCCGCAATCTCACCGGCCAGCGGCAGCTCTACCAGGAACTTTGCGCCCTCCGGCTTGTTTTCTTCCACGCGGATGGAGCCGTGATGATCGTCAATGATGCGTCGCACGATGGCCAGTCCCAGCCCGGTGCCGCGCTTCTTGGTGGAAAAATATGGCAGGAACAATTTCTCTTTTACCTCGCGATTGATGCCGTGGCCGGTATCGGCAATCATAATTTCCAGGCCATCGCGTCCATCCAGCAGTGATGTAGTGATATGAATTTCGCGGACGCGGGAATCCTGCATAGCTTCAGCAGCGTTATCGATCAAGTTGGCCAGCGCTCGCTTGATGGCCTCCGGATCGGCCATGGCGAGGGGCAGGTTTGCATCCAGCTGTTTTTCCACGCGTATCCCATCAAGCCTGCCATTGAACATGGCCAGCGTGCCTTCCACAATTTCGTTGATGTCCGCCGGCCTCGGTTGTGCTGCGGGAAACCGTGCCAGCGTGGAGAATTCATCCACCAGCGAACGGACCGTCTGCACGGCTTCGGTAATCGTTTCCGCGCAGGCATTAATAACTTTCAACGACGCCTGGTCTGGCACCAGCCCGCGCTCCAGATGCTTCCGAATACGCTCGGCGGAAAGCGCAATTGGCGTAAGCGGGTTCTTGATTTCATGCGCTACTCGCCTCGCTACTTCGCGCCATGCGGCTTCACGCTGCGCCTTCAGCAGTTCGCTATAGTCCTCAAACACGATTACATATCCCAGCCGCTGTTTGCCGTGCTGCACGGAAGAAACCGTCACGCTCACGTTGAGCTTGTCTTTATCTAAGGGGATTTCGAACTGCGCGGCGGTCACGGACATGCGATCAGCGCGGCGCAACAGATGTTCGAGATCGGAAGCGGTTTCATCATTGAAGACCTCGCTCAGCGTCGATCCAATCACGGGCGCGCCTCCATTGGGCCAGAACATCCGTCCGAAAGCTACGTTGCTGTGCGTAACGCACCTTTGCGGATCGAGCGAAAGGACGCCTGTGGGAATGCTTTCCAGAATCGTCTCGATATGCCTGCGGCGCTGCTCCAATTCAGTGTTTGACTGGGTTAAAGCCCGTGCAGATTGATCAATCTTGGTGCGGCTGGATTCCAGTTCCGCAGCCATAGTATTGAAGGAAGAAACCAGTTCACCCAGTTCATCCGCCGCGGAAACCTCAACGCGGTGCCCCAGGTGTCCCAGCGATATCTCGCGTGTGGCCAGCGCCAGCGCCTCTACCGGACGCGTAACCAGCTTGGCCACAAAAAGCGACGACCATGTAGCCACGAACAGAACCAGCACCGTCAGCATCGTCAACAGCAACATGTAGAGACCGCGAATGCGTTTGGCTTCATGACCCAAAGTTTCGTAGTCGTGCTGGTCCTGGTTGATCTGCTCCAGCGTTGGAGAAAAATCTTTGGGCAATGACAGCCCAATCAGGATCGCCCCGGACTTTCCCGCCGGAGCCATGGCCACAAGATATTCCGTGTTTTGATAAACCCATTTCTCCGGAGACTGCTGAAGCACTTTCAGGTCGGGAAGGGATTGACGCAACGCCGGCCACGGACGCGGCAGATTCCAGCTTGCTACTGCAGTGTCATCGCGGATGGCCATGGCGAATCCGTTTTGCAACGTGTTCTGGTGACGACGGAATTCATGCAGCACGCCGCTGTAGTTGGCGGATTCAAACGCATGCTGAATTTCCGGAGACTCCGCTATGTCCATGGCGGTATGGCGGGCGCTGTCGCCCTGTGAGGCCGTGAGCAGAGCGGCCACGCGCCCGGATCCCTGGTGCAATGCGTTGACCGGGCTGGAAAACCATTTGTCGATGGACCGGTTCATCAGGCCGTAAGAAAACATAAACATCACAATCGCGGGCGCGAATGACAGTACGAGAGCGCCCACCATCATGCGCGTGCGGAAGCGTGAGCCCAGCACGCCCAGCCGCCGCTCGGCATAAAGTTTGAGCAGGTTGCGGAACAGGACAAAGGTGAGCACCACCAGCAACAGAAAAACCAGCGCTGAAAGCGCCACGAGTCCAAGCGTCTGTCCGGCGGAGTCTGGCCGCAGTTGTTTCAGATTGAAGGCCTGTTGTGAGAAGACAACGCCAAAAAGCAGCACAATGCCCAGCGCCAGCGGGATCAGCAACGCGCGCCGCTGCGTCAGGGGAAGGGAACGGTTGCTCTTATCCGGCTTCTGTTCGGACACAAAACAGCTCTCGCGTGCTTAGAGAATCCGCGGGAGTCCTGCCGCTCATTATAAGTTGGCAACTGGCAATTAGCAGCCAGCAATTAGCTTTGGGTCTTGGCTTTGGAAGTTCTGCCTCATAAAAGACGCAGCTGTTTCATTAGCTTTTGCTGAGCTAATTGCTAGCTGCTGCTCTTACTCTCCCGTATCAATCTGCGCCCGTTGCAGCCGGTCAGAGAAATCGATGTAGCATGACTTCCACTGTGTGTAGAAATCAATCGCGCCCAGCCCGCCTTCGCGATGTCCATTGCCGGTCGCCTTGGTCCCGCCAAAAGGCAGATGGACTTCCGCCCCAATTGTCGGCGCATTCACGTACGTGATGCCGGCGTAAATATCGCGCATGGCGCGGAAAGCCTTATTAACATCGCGCGTATAGACGGACGAGGAGAGACCATAAGGCACGCCGTTGGCGATCTCGATTGCCTTGTCAAAACTATCTACCGGAATCAGGCTGAGCACTGGCCCAAAGATCTCTTCCTGGGCCACGCGCATCTTTTCATTCACGTCTGTGAAGATCGTGGGCTCAAAGAACCAGCCATAAGCGTGGTCAGTCGTGTTTAGCGCCTTGCCTCCCGCTTCCAGCTTTGCGCCTTCATTCTTGCCAATCTGCACGTACTTTTCCGTGGTGGCCACTTGTTGTTCATTGATCTGCGGCCCCACGTCCACGCTTTCATCCTGGCCATTGCCGACCTTCAGCCGTTGAGCGCGATAAATCAGCCTGTCCGCGAACTGGCGGTAAACACCTTTCTGTACGATTACGCGGCTGGCAGCAGTGCAACGCTGCCCGGTCGTGCCGAACGCGCCCCAGAGAACGCCTTCCAGCGCCAGATCAAGGTTCGCGTCGTCCAGAACAATGATTGCGTTCTTCCCGCCCATCTCCAGAGAACACGGCTTGAAGCCCCGGGCAGCTGTCTCACCCACAATGCGCCCTACCTCGCTCGATCCCGTGAAGGAAATTGCCTGAATATTGGCGTGCTCGGCAATCGGCGCGCCGACTTCCGGCCCAAATCCT